>NZ_CAMVPN010000001.1 GCF_947169325.1 uncultured Methanobrevibacter sp.
CGTTCTGATGACAAGTCTGAGGAAGATGAAACTGAGGAAGCTAGTGAAGATGAAGCTTTTGAAGAAGAGGAAGTTTCTGAGGAGGATGAGTCTGAAGAGAAGAAGTCTGGCTTTTTGTCAAGGTTCCGTTCTGATGACGAGTCTGATGAAGATGAAGATGATGATAAAGAAGAAGCCGAAGAGGAAAAAGAGGAAAAATCCCACTTCTGGAGCAGAAGCAAAAAGGATAAGGAAGACGTTTCTGCCGACGGTGAAGCAAGCGGAGGGCTGTTCTCATTTGTCCGTGAAAAAACCATTCAGGAAAAGCATGTTGATGATATTCTCTTTGAACTGGAAATGGAACTTCTCCAGGGCGATGTAGCTATGGAAGTGGCTTCAGAAGTTGTAGACAGCGTAAAGAACAATTTGGTTGGAAAGAAAATTAAAAGAAGCAACGACATTACCGAGTACACTTTCATTGCATTAAGGGATGCCGTGGCTGAAATCATCGACATTCCAGGAAAATCAATGACCGAGATGATTGAAGAGAAAAAGGCACAGGGAGAACCACTTGTCGTCATGTTTGTAGGTATCAACGGTACAGGAAAAACCACAACAATCGGTAAACTGGCCAATTATTATCTAAAAAAAGGATACACTCCTGTAATTGCCGCATCAGACACATTCAGGGCTGGAGCTATTGAACAGGTGACATATCACGCTGATAATGTCGGTGTTAAAATCATCAAGCACCAGAAAGGCTCAGACCCTGCGGCGGTGGCATTCGATGCCGTGGAGCATGCAAAGGCACAGGGCAAGGAGCTGGTCCTGATTGACACTGCCGGAAGAATGCAGACCAACACAAACCTTATGGATGAAATGAAAAAGATCAAAAGGGTATCCAAACCCGATCTGGTAATCTTCGTCGGAGACGCCCTTACAGGTAACGACGCAACCGAACAGGCCAAGAAATTCAATGAGGCAATCGACATTGACGGAGTCATCCTCACCAAGGCCGATGCGGACAGCAAAGGAGGCGCATCACTTTCAATCGGTTATGTAATCAAAAAGCCGATTATGTTTTTAGGGATGGGCCAGGGCTATGACGACATCATGGAATACGATGCAGACTGGATGCTTAACCAGCTGTTCTCCGAAGATGAAGAGGCCGTTGAAGTTGAGGAATGATTTATGAATCCGAGACTGCTGCTTCCGATTGTTGCGATTGCGGTTTTGATATTTGCATGGATGGCTCTCTTTGGAGGGCTCTTCACTCCTGACACTCATGAAGTTACAATAGCGGTTGCAGGAGACGTGATGCTTGCAAACAATGTGCCGAGTGTTGTAAACGGCACTGAATCAGTATTCAAAGGAGTAAGCAATGTCACATCAGCCGCAGACATGTTCATTTTCAACTTCGACAATGCGGCGACATATTCAGACAAGGCCGTAAAGAGCCAGAATCCGGTAAAATGCGAACCGAGATTTGTTGACCTTGCCCGTGGAAACGAGAATACCATTGCTGCACTTTCAAACAATAACATATTCGATTTCGGAATCAGCGGAATGAGGGACACTCTCTCAGCGCTTGACGAGAACCATATTGCTCATCTTGGTGTCGGAGAGGACGAAAACCAGTCCCATCAGAATGTGACTCAGGAAATCAACGGCAGAAGAATAACCGTATTCAACTACATGGATTCAAGCAATTTTGAAAATTACAGCTATGATGAGGTGCCTTATGCACACGGATTGGCCCCAGGATATTCCGCATATGACAGCAGCACTGCAGAAAAGCAAATTTCAGAAGCTAAAGAGGCAGGCGACTTTGTGATTGTCTATATGCACTTTGGAAAGGAATATTCCGATACCCCTAATGACGACCAGAAGAGGGTTGCCCATGAACTCGTAGCATACGGCGCAGACACCGTTGTGGGATCCAATCCGCACGTGGCTCAGGGCGTTGAGATGTATAATGGAAAGCCTATATTCTACAGCCTGGGAGACTTCGTATCCGATTCAGGCATTGAAACCACACAGGATACATATTTCGTTTTGTACGATTTGTACGGCGATGCATGCAACTGCACACTCTATCCTGTTCACCTGAACAACTGCATCCCATACTTCTCAGAGCCTAATGACGGAAGCTCTCTTTTAGGTTCCCTGAAACCTCAATGTCCGCAGATGCAAATCAGCAACGGCGTTGGAAAATTACAATTCAATTTAACTAAAGGTGATTAATATCAATTTCAAGAAAATATTCGTCGCATGCATTTTCCTGTCCATATTTTTATGCATGGCCAGCGTAAGTGCAGGCGACATCAATGAAACGACAGACACGCTGGCTTCAGATGATTCTGTAGCTCTCAGCGTTGATGCAATCGAAAACGAAGTTGTCGCTGATGACAATCAGTCAGACGGCAGCGAAAGTGAAAACGCTAATATAAGCGATGATTCACAGGACAACGATTCAGACAAAATCATACAGACTTCAGTCAAGACCTCCTCCGAGAGCGTCTTCATCAAGGACTCCAAATTCTCCATCCGTCTTCTGGATGCAGACGGAAAAGGAATATCTGGCAAGGAAATTGAGGTCAACTTCAAAAACAAGGTTTCAAAAGTGAAAACCGACACCAACGGTTACGCTTATTTCAAGCTGTATGCAAAGGGAACATACACCCTTTCATATTCCTTCACCCATGAAGGATACGCTCCTGTAAAGGGTTCAAAAACCGTCACAATCGTCGGCAATACGAAATCAAAGATTTCAGGCTCCAGCTATGTTGCATATGTAGGGGTCGCAAATCCTTATACGGTCAGCCTCACAACCGGAGGAATCAAAATGCCAAACAAGAAAGTGGTCTTTAAAATCAAGGGCAAGACATACACCGTAAAGACCAACTCTAAGGGAAAGGCAACCCTTAACATAGACCTTGCCAAAGGGACATACACAATCAAATACACATTCAAGGGTGTGAAAAACGCCAAATCAGCAAGCGGCTCATCCAAGATAACCGTGAAAAAGGGAATGCCTACAAAGATTGTCAGGATGAATTCCCTCACATACAGGCATCAGACCTCAGCTCCTTTGATATTCAAGTACAAGGACGCTCGTGGCAATGCGCTTGCATCCAAGACAATCGTGATGAAGTTCGGCTCAAAGACCTACACCAAAAAGACAGACAGCAAAGGGCTTGTCACCTTCAACATCAAGAAGAACATGGGCTCATATAAGGTCTCAGTAAGCTCATACAACACCAAGGTATACAAGGCCTCATCCAATTCATACACAATCAAGGTGAAGTCAAACAACCTCAAGTACAACGGGTTCTGGCTATTCGGCTCTGACATGAAGTCAGTCAACCTCAAGACCATGGCCAAGAAAGGTGTGAATCAGATTTTCCTCAACGAATATGCTTTCACATTATATGGAAAAAGCGGAGTTTCAGCATTTGCCTGTAAAGCGAAATCCCTGGGAATCAACGTCCACATCTGGATGATGGCATTCAACGATGGAAGCTGGATTTCACCGGTGACAAGCAGTGGAAAATACAAGTATAGCCTTTTCAATTCCATAATCGATGACGCAAAGGAATACGCTTCAGTCAAAGGGGTTGCTGGAATACACTTCGACTACATAAGGTTCCCCGGAACAGCATACAAGCATGCAAACGGTGCTGATGCAATCACATACTTCACTAAAAAAGCGTGCAACGAGCTGCATAAGTTGAACTCCTCACTGATTGTGTCCGCTGCAGTGATGGCCGAGCCAAGTGCAATGAAATACTATTACGGCCAGGACATTCCGCAAATGACCAAGTATCTTGACATGATTATTCCGATGGTCTATAAAGGAAACTACAATCAGAATTCCGCATGGATCAAGTCAGTCACCCAGCAGTTTGTCAAGCAGTCAAATGGAGCCATAGTCCTCACAGGGCTTCAGGGCTATTATTCCGACAGCTACGTCAAGAAGCTGCCTGCATCAAACCTGATTAACGATGCAGACAATGCGGCTTTCGGTGGAGCAAGCGGTGTTATAGTGTTCAGATATTCACTGTTCAACATGATCAATTTCAAGAACCTTTAAAAAATTCATGAAATCAATTAAAACAGGCCGAATCTGAATGCATGTGTGTAAAATACATCAAATCAACTTGAATTTAACTGATATGTCATGGCATATCTTTTAAATTTCTCTTTTTATTTTTAAAACCCTAAATTTCCAAAGTTCAATATTTGATTATACTCCCTTATTCTTAATTTCAATCTGACTTATTTAAGCTTATTATAGCTGATTTTATTTTAATTGGTATTTTTAATTTAATTTTACATCTTTTTTAATCTTTTTTTATTAATTTGGTTTGATTTAAGCCGATTTAGGTTTTAAAAACATTTATATAGTGTTTTTGATATAGAATAATGTACATTCAAAAAAATGGGGTGAAAATATTTCGATGAAAAAATGTGCATTGGCAGTTTCATTTGCACTTGTGGTGCTCTTCATTATAGCGGGCGTAAGTGCAGCAGATGATGCTGATGCAAACCTTACTGCAAGCGCATCTGACTCTGATATTCTCAGTGCAAACACAACCGGAGTCCAGGACGCTTCATTCGCTAAGGTTTCCAAACAGAATTATGTTGTCGGCGATTCATTCGACGTCAAGCTGCAGTACAAGAACGGAAGCGGCATATCAAACAAAAGCGTTTACTTTACAGTTCAGGACAATGTTTCTGAGGTCATTACCGACAACGGTGGTGTGGCAAAGTTCGCACTGAACCTCACCAAAGGTTATTACACTATCAAGTTCAATTTCAATGACACTGACTTCAAGCCGATTTCAGGCTCCAAGAAGATTCTGATTCTCTCAAAACCGGTTTCAAACTTGAAAGCATCCAACATGAATGCCTATGCGGGAATCAAAAAGACATTCAAGGTCACTTTGACCGCTGACGGGATTCCTATTTCCGGACGTAAGGTGACATTCACAGTCAACAAGAAGAATTACGTCAAAAAGACAGATTCCAAAGGTGTGGCCGCCCTGACAATCTACATGTCCAAGGGAAAATACACCATCAAGTACAGCTACGGCGGAGAGGAGAACATCAAGTCTTCAAAGGGAAGCTCCAAGCTGACCATAAAGAACATCAAAAATCCGTACGGCACAAAATACAGGACTGTTCTAATCGATGCCGACGGAGGGTTCACCAAGGCATTCCTCAAGGATGTAGCTAATAAACTCCGCAAGGCCGGATGGAAAGTCATCGTAAAGGGAATAGGTCCGGGCCAGCATTCAATCAACTACAAGAAAGTGAAAAATGCGGTTTACATGCCGTTCTATAATGGATTGTGTGCGGCCACAATAAAGGAAATGACCTACGGATATTACGGTGGATTATTGAAAAAGAACAAAGCAGTCATTACGCCTGCATGGTATACCGATGACTGGGTATCAGCAAAGATGAGCAAATTCCGTAATGACATTACAAAATTCGGCTATCTGAAACGTGCATGGGATGACAATTTCTCACCGAAAAGCTTTAAGGGAATCAACAACCCTGCAAAATTCATGACCAACAACGGCATAAAATATTGCATAGGGGACACAACATACAAAATCGTTGAGCAGTTCCTTTATGGCGGATGGAATGCACATCATTAAAGGTTTATCCACTAAACCTTTACCATTTTCTTTTTGACATTGCTTTCAGGCGCTTTTTTTCCAACTTTTTCTTTTTGTCTGACTGATATTGCCTGTTCTGGCGATTGGTTGTTGTTTCATTGTTTCTCATGACGGTTACAAGGTCAATGGAACTTGATGAACATGCCATCAGCACCCTTATCTCCTTGTAGTCCTTTGATGGAGGGGCCTTGAACACCGCTGCATATTTGTCGCCTTCAACATGCTCGTAGCTAATCGGCTCTTCGTTTAAAAGGCAATCGACAACATAATCTCTTGAAATTCCATTTTCATCCAGTCTTTCTATGAAATGTCTGTTTTCAAAGCACCAGTTGATGCTTCCGGTATCTCCCATCAAAAATTTGTCAAAGGCATTCATCATGTAAACTTTATTTACATCTTACAATAAAAATCTTATCATGACTCAACAAGCACAATGGGATTCGTCACTGGCATTCATTTTTGCTATGATTGGGGCTGCTGTTGGACTAGGTAATATCTGGCGTTTCAGCTATGTACTGTATTCTAATGGTGGAGGATCATTTTTCATTCCTTATTTTGTAGCAATAGCTATCATGGGAGTTCCATTTTTAATATTGGAATATGGTGTGGGATTCAGCTTCAAGGATTCCTTTTCAAAGATAATGCAGAAGATAAAACCGCAGTTTGAAATAATCGCTTGGATACTGGTCCTTTTCGTGTTTATAGTAACTATCTATTACATGGTGATTCTAAGCTGGGATCTGGTTTACCTTTTAAGCAGCTTCACCTTCAACTGGGGAACAGACACTGCACAGTACTTCGTAAGCACTGTGGGCGGAAGCTCCAATCTGTCAAATGCAAGCTTCCTTCTCATTCCAACAACCGTCGGCGTGCTGGTGTTATGGATTGTCCTGTGGTTCATCTCACACAGGGACGTCGACAAGGGAATCGGTAAGGTTTCAAAGATTCTCATCCCGGCGCTCTTTGTGATAATGGCAATCATAATCGTCTATGCGCTGACACTGCCTGGTGCGGGCCTTGGAATCGACACCCTGCTCACTCCCGACTGGAGCATGCTTTTAAACGTCAACATATGGCTTGCGGCATTCGCCCAAATCATCTTCTCATTGAGTATGGGCCAGGCCATTGCGCTTACATATGCAAGCTACCTTCCTGAAAACTCCAAGCTGATTGACAACGTTCTCATTGTTGTTGCATCAAACTCCGGATTTGAAATATGCACAGCATTCGGAGTCTTTTCAATTCTAGGATACATGTCAGTCACCGCCGGAACACCTATGGTTCAGCTGGTCACTGAAGGCACAGGGCTTGTGTTCATCGTGTTCCCGATGATTTTCAACATCATGGGTCCTATCGGCCGCATATTGGCTCCGATGCTTTTCCTGGCAATCTTGTTTGCTGGAGTCACTTCAGCTTTAGGATTCCTGGAGCCTATGCTGAGCTCAACATCCGCAAAGCTCGGATGGTCCCGTAAGAAGACCGCAACAGTATTGTGCATAATCGGATGTGCATTCTCACTTCTTCTGACAACCGGAATCAGCAGCTATCTTGTCGGAATCATCGATTCCTTTGTAAACGAGTTCGGAATATTGCTTCTGATTGGCGTGCAGTGCATAATATTCGCATGGTTTTATGGAGTTGAACACTTCCTTCCTGCCCTCAACGAGCATTCAACATTCAAGGTCGGAAAAACATGGTCATTCGTGATAAAGTATCTCCTGCCTATTGTTCTGATTGTGATATGGGCAATCGGTATTGTTCAGCTGTTTTCAACCGCCAAAAGCTTTGAGATAATGGTTGATTTGGTTATTATCATTGGAGTTTTGGTGTTTGCGGTAATCCTGACCAAAATCAGGCCATCTGGAGATAGTTAATCTATCTCCCTTAAACTTTTTGCAAATTCATACCTCTCTTTTTCATTGAAATCATCATCGTATTCGTTGATATTCCGATAGAACTCTCTTCTAAATTTGTGAAATCTATTTTTAAAGATGATTTGTGATTTTTTATAGGCGTCTATTTCTTTTTCTGAGAAATTGTTGTATAATCTGTTTTTAGCATCCCATATTTCAATAAAAAAGTCAAATAACTCCAATGCAAAATTGCAATGGTCAAATGATGCATCTTCTCAGTTTTTGTTGACAATGTATAGAATTTCGCTTTTTATCAGGAGGTGGAAGTTAAATTCGTTTTTAAAAAACTCATTGCTCCTCAATAAATTTGAAATTTGGTTTAGTTTTTCTTCAAGTTCGTAATAGAATTTGTATCTTGATTCTTTTTTTGATTTTACAAATGATTTGAGCTTGTCGAATCCTTCTTTTATCAGTTCCTTTATTTTTGATAGGAATTCCGGGTCGTAGTCAATGTTATGGTCGTTTTCGATTTTAATGTCCATATGTATGCCTTCTTTTAAACTATTTTTTTTCAAATCGGTTGGTTGGATAATACTTTAAACTCGCAGGTATATAAAAGTTTTCGCCAGAAAATCGATTTGATGTAAACATTTACTTCGTAATGTAGATTATGGCCTTAATTTTAAAATTGCAGTCATTTCGCAAAATTGTTGCCACTTTGTAAAATTGCTTTGGGAGAAACATCCTTGATATCATTTTCGATTGGATTTTTCCGCAGCATTTTCCGGCCAAAATTATCCTATAAAATGCTTGATTTTAGATGTCATTAAATTGATTTAAAATTGAAAAACAGTAAAATGATTTGATGGTTGGTTAAGTATATTGATGCTTTGGTCATTTCCTAAAATTTGCTTTTAAACCAGCTATATAAAAAATAAAAAAGAATAATTTAGTTAAATTATTCTCCGTTGACAGCTTTGACTTCCTGGTAGGTAAGGTACAATGCAACAATCCATACGATGATTGAGATGTATGAAAATATCAGGCTCACCCACATTCCCAGGATGTTCAGCACGACACCGATTGCAAATAAGATCACTCCTTTTTTGACGTCGCCGGCATATGCGATACCGAGACCTGTAAATATGAAGGAGATAATCAGTGCAACAATCATGTTTTTTTCAGCCATGTAATTCGCCTCCTATCGTTTATTAAAAGCTTAAAGCCAATATTCTTTATAATCCTTTTGATATTTAAAGCAATTGGTATTTCTTGTGATGTTTTTTGATTTTGTCAAAATGTGATTACATGAATCTTTGCTGATGGTTGAGGCTTTGATTGGGCGATGTTGGCGGTTTGAGATTGTGTAAGTAAATCTAAGGGAAACCCTTAGATAAACTTAAACTAAAAATTTTTTTAGCATAACACGAGAGTGTTATGTTTATTATTATTTTTAAGCTATTATTTAAAAATATTCTTATTTTTGCTTGCCTAAATATTTTTAAGCTGCTTGAAATATGCAATTTGATGTACTGGTGCTTTTAGCTCTGCATTGCTTTTTTTGGCACTGGCGGTCCGTCGTTGCCATGGGCAAGTGGAAGAATTAATCTTTTTAAAAATCTTTAAATTTTAATAATTTGCTTTTAATTTCATTGTTTTTTCATAATTCTATTTTAAAATTCTTTTTTAGTTGTTTTAAGATGCAAGTGAGCACTTACATTCGAAAAACTTTATATATGGCCTTATTCATATAGTTACTTGTGCAAAGAGAACTTCCTTCTCTTGAAACACTTCAATTAAAATTCATTAAGGTGATTATTATGGACATTACAAAAAAACTGTTAACATTACTTGCAATATTTTGCGTAATTGCCTCAGCAGGAGTTGTATGTGCTGAGGATGTAAGTCAGGACGGCTATGCCGGAAGCAACTATGATATGGATCAGGCTGGATACGCCGGAAGCAGCTACGACATGGACCAAGGGGGCTATGCTGGAAGCAACTATGATATGGATCAGGGCGGATATGCCGGAAGCCAATACGCTGCAGGCGAAATGGGCGGATATGCTGGAAGCCAATACAACCAGACTGCTGAAAACGCTACCGGTGAACCAGTAAACGAAACCGTAACCGCTCCTCAAGATGTAAACGCTACTGGAAACGTGACTGGAAATGCAACAGCACCTCACACAATGCTTGCTACCGGAAATCCTATTTTAGCATTGCTTGCTGTCGGCGCCGTTCTCGGCGGAGCTGCAGTCATTACCAGAAGAAAATAGACATTCAAACTCCCATATATTATCCGTGCCGGGCTTTTCCGGCACCTCTTATTTTTCTTCCTTCTTTTTTTGTCATTATTGGCAATGTGTATTTACAATTACAGGTTGAAAACAATAATGATTTGGCCTTGTTTTTTATTTATTCAACTTAATATTGCTTTTTTGTTGTTAAAAGTTTATATACTTTGGATATAAATTATAATCTGTACTTGTACACTTTTATTTTAGATTTCATGAAATCTCAAAAAAATAATTTTTTGAGGTGTTTGACTTGTCTAGAAAAAGGAAAGTTCACCACCCGAACGATGTGACAAATGTATACTTTTCAGAATTGATTCCCGAGATTCTGCACAAGTATTTCCGATTGCCCGGCAAATTCGTTAGGAATTTCACGACAAGAATCGTCAAGAGGGATGGAAGCGAAGGGGAAATGGATTGGCTGATGTTGGTTGAGCCGGATAATTGCAGATTGTATGAACGAATATTGATCAATGTCGAATTTCAATCATCTAAAGTAACCGAAGAAAAAATAGAAATCTTCTCAGAGTATAAGGATTACGCTAAAATATACTATGGGTTGCCCGTACTTACCGTAGTCATTATAACTGACGGTTTTGAATCCTCAAAAAGACAATACAGTAGAGTATCTTCCGATATTCTAAAACCGGTATATGTCCACATCTCTTGGGGGGAAATAACCAAAAGATTAAAAAAGATTGAAGAAAAAATAGATAATCAAATCAAACTAACCGAGGATGATGGTTTGGACATGGTATATCTGCCGATGTTTTCTCCTAAAAATAAGGCAGAAAAAGTCCTTGAAAGGATCCTCCAATTGTTTGAAAGGGACATGTCCTTAAAAGGTCTTTTTAGAAATCATGTCGCCTTCGGATTGTCTATAATGGTCACCAAATATTTTGGCCAAACACCAAAAATGGATGAGTTGTTAGATATGTTGGAAAGAACTGCTGAAAATGATAGGCTGCGCATGGTAGCTGAATATGTGGATGATTTCGAAAGGCAACGTTTGCAAAGAAAGTTGGCCGACAAAGAAAAGGAAATTGAGGCTATCAATTCTAGGAAAGATGCTGAAATTGAGGCTATCAATTCTAGGAAAGATGCTGAAATTGAATCTTTAAAGGCTAAACTTGAAGCAAACGGCATTGCTTATTGAGAGTATGTCTGTCACATTGTTTGAATAGGTAATGGGATATCATATCTCATTACCCTATAATTCGTTTTTTTAAAATTGAGTTGTTGATGATAGGTTATTTGACATTAACGGTGGTTGTATGGAATGCCTTGAAAAAAAGAAAGGGTAAAATAAGGATTGCTCCTTATTTTTTTAGATTATTTTTAGTTTTTTGGCTGTTTTTTCGTCTACTTTTCCTGTTTGTTTGAGGTGGTTTGCTTTTTGGAATTCTTTGACTGAGCGTTGTGTGCAGTCGTGGTAGATTCCGTCGATCATTAGGTAGTAGCCTTTATAGTGGAGGTAGTAGCCGTTGTTTTTAAGTGCTCTTTGTATTTTTTTGACTGTTGTTTTGTCTTTGCTTCCTTTGGATACGGTTTTCCAGGCGGATTTGATTGTGATTTTTGCTTTTTGTGTTGTTTTGTTGTAGTATTTGTTTCCTTTGTATGTTATTGTGGCTTTGTATGTTCCCTTTTTGGTCAGTTTTGTGATTTTGAAGGTTGCTTTGCCTTTGGAGTTGGTGGTTGCCTTGTATGTTTTTCCTTTGACTTTGAGGGTGACTTTTGCGTTTTTGATTGCTTTTCCTGTGTTGTCTTTTAGTGTTATTGTGTATTTTTTGGTTTTGACAGTTGTTTTGAATGTTTTTGCCTTTGCTGTTATTTTTGGTGTTGCCTTTTTGACTGTGATTTTAGTGGTGGTGTTGCATCCAAAGTGTTCGCTGTCTCCTTTGAAGATGATTTCGGCAGTGTATGTCTTTGGAGTCATGTTGCTGACTTTTATTGTGATTTTGCCCTCTTCATCGGTGGTGTAGTTTTTGGTTGTGTCTAGTGTTACTGTTACTGTGGCATTTGCCAATGGGACTGCATTTGCGTCTTTTAGTGTGATTTCAAGGTATTTGTCAACTTTATAGGTTGCGTTTATGTCTTCTGCAGTCAGTTCTGTGTTTTTCTTGGCTATGCTTATTGTGACGGATTTTGCGCTTGGATTGTACTTGTCATCACCTGAGTATGTGATTTCGACAGTGTGGTTTCCAGCTTTCATTTCAGGCAGTTCTACGTTTGCTGTTCCGTTTTCTACCGGTACGGTGGATATTTCTTCGCCGTCCACTTTAACGGTGATGTTTCCTCTAGCATCCTTTGGAAGATCGATTGTGACTGTGTTGTCGTCAATTTCAATGTCTGCTGTGGCATTGTCCTTTAAAACCTCGATTTCTTTGATTTCGGTGGTTGGGTTGTAGTTGCCGTCACCGGAATATGCGATTTCGACAGTGTGGTTTCCTGCAGCCAGTGATGGTATTGTGAGGTTTGCGCTTCCCTCAGTTACAGGTATTGTTGTAATCTTTTCACCATTTATTGTGAGTGTCACGTTTCCTTGGGCGTCTTCAGGCAGATTGACATTAACGGTTGCATTATCACCTACAGTCATGTTTTCAGGCATTGCAACAGTCTGTGTTGCGTTCTGCTTGAGAACAATCACTTCAGCGCTTTCGGTTACCGGATTGTGGTTTTTATCAGGTATTGTGGTTACTGTCAGTGTGTAGTTTCCGGCGTCAATGATTGGAATTTGGATGGTGTTTCCTTTGACGCTTAGTTCTTTGTCGTTTAGTTGTGCTGTGATTTTGTCTGCGCCTTCGGATGTTACATTAACGGTTGCTGTGTTTCCATAATCGACTATGGTGTCGTTGACTGTCAGTGTGGAGTCTATCTTGTTGACAGTAATGTTTGCTTTTTGTGTTGTTGGGTTGTGGTTTTTGTCCGGTATTGTGGTTACTGTTAGTGTGTAGTTTCCGGCGTCTAAGATTGGAATCTGGATGGTGTTTCCTTCTATGGTTAGTTCTTTGTCGTTTAGTTGTGCTGTGATTTTGTCTGCGCCTTCGGATGTTACATTAACGGTTGCTGTGTTTCCATAATCGACTATGGTGTCGTTGACTGTCAGTGTGGAGTCTATCTTGTTGACAGTAATGTTTGCTTTTTGTGTTGTTGGGTTGTGGTTTTTGTCCGGTATTGTGGTTACTGTTAGTGTGTAGTTTCCGGCGTCTAAGATTGGAATCTGGATGGTGTTTCCTTCTATGGTTAGTTCTTTGTCGTTTAGTTGTGCTGTGATTTTGTCTGCGCCTTCGGATGTTACATTAACGGTTGCTGTGTTTCCATAATCGACTATGGTGTCGTTGACTGTCAGTGTGGAGTCGATTTTGTTGACAGTAATGTTTGCTGTTTTTGTTGTTGGGTTGTGATTTGCATCTGGTATTGTGGTTACTGTTAGTGTGTAGTTTCCTGCATCTAAGAGTGGAATCTGTATTGTGTAGTTGTTGACTGTTAGGTTTTCGTCGTTGATTTTTGCTGTGATTCCGTCTGCTCCTTCTGTTTTTGAGGTTATGTTTGCGGATTTTCCGTAATCAATAACGACATTATCAATGGTCAGTGCGGAGTCGATTTTGTTGACTGTAATGTTTGCTGTTTTTGTTGTTGGGTTGTGGTTTGCATCTGGTATTGTGGTTACTGTTAGTGTGTAGTTTCCGGCATCTAAAATTGGAATCTGTATTGTGTAGTTGTTGACGTTTAGGGTTTGGCTGTTGATTTTTGCTGTTATTCCGTCTGCTCCTTCTGTTTTTGCGGTTATGTTTGCGGTATTGCCGTAATCAAGAATCACGTTAGTGATGTCAAGTGTTGATTCTGCCTTTTTGACGGTGACTGTCACTGTGGCGTTTGATTCTGCATGTGTTGCATTTCCTTCAAACTCGATTGTGATTTTTGCGCTGCCGGCTCCTGCTGCGACAATATTGCCCTGTGAATCGACACTTACGATGCTTGAATTGCTGCTTTTGAATGCGATTGGTGAGATGCCCTCAGGGATTGCCGTAAAGTTGACTTTGGATGTGTCATTATAGGTAAGTTCAACTGTTCTGTTGGCTGGGATGATTTCTGTTTTGATTATGAGTATGTTTGAGGTTGCATCTGCTGTGGAGTTGAGGTATATGTCGTCTCCAAGATAGTTGAATGTCCAGTTGTATTTTCCGACAGCATATTCATCGTTTTTGATGTTGATGATCAGTTTGCCGTTCTCTTTTACTCCTTCCTTGGTCACGTTTATGATGTCGCCGTTGCTTAATGTCAGTGTTCCTGTTGCGTTTTCAGGTAGTGCAACTTTAAACATCACTCCTGAAGCTTCAGTGACATTGATGTCATAAGCATGGACTTGGATGTTTGAATCCAGTCTGTTGACTGTCAGTGTTGTCTTTGCGGTTGCGTTTAGGAAGTTCCCATCGCCTGAATATGTTACTGTAACGTCATATTCGTCCGGAAGTATGTCGGCCGGAAGTGTGACTTTGGTGTTGAGGGCAAGGCTTTCAAATGATCTTGCGTGTTTTTTGCCGTTTAAGGTAATGTTTATGTTTCCGGTGGCTGTGCTGTTGTAGCTGAGTGTGATTGTTGCATTCTCGCCGTATGTGATTTCACCTGCGCTGGCTTTGAGTTCAGGGTCGATTTTAGTGATTTCAAATTCAATGCTTTCTATTGCAGTTATGAATGTGGCGGTCACGCTGCCTTTTCCAGAGCCTTTTGGAGTATATTTCACGGCACTGTCTAATGGGGTTGTGTTTTTGTCGATTTTACCGTTTGAGGTCAAGTTCAATTCGAATGGAAGCATTCTGCTTGAGTTGTACTCGGATACTCCTGAGTCAGGAACATATGAATACAGGCTGAATGTAATGTCTGCTGTTTGCAGGAGTGAAATTCCGTTAGGGTTTGCTGTGGCGTTCAGGAAGAGCCAATTGTCGAGTTTGACGTTTACTGCATTTGGTGTCATGTTGTAGTCTGTTGCGTTGTTTGCAAACCAGCAGTCTTTGACTTGGATGTTTCCTTGTCCGACTTCTATGTTGTTGCCGGTGTTGTTTATGAAGATGGAGTCCCTGATTATGTTGCTTTGATCAGATCCTGCTATGTAAACTGTGCTCGGTCCTCTGTTGTTGATGTATATTCCTGTTATTGTTGTGTTGGTTAATGTATCTTTGAATCGGTTTGCTCCTCCATTTAGTGTTGCGGTGTTGTTGTTGTAGTTTCCGGTTATTGTTGTGTTTGTTAGTTTTTCGAAGAAGTAGTTTGCTCCTCCGGTACCTGCGGTGTTGCCTGTGTAGTTTCCAGTTATTGTTGTGTTGGTTAATGTATTTGCGAATCGGTTTGCTCCTCCGGTACCTGCGGTGTTGCCTGTGTAGTTTCCGGTTATTGTTGTGTTTGTTAGTGTGTTTTGGAAGTTGTTTGCTCCTCCGGTACCTGCGGTGTTGCCTGTGTAGTTTCCGTTGATTGTTGTGTTTGTTAGTGTGTTTTGGAAGTGGTTTGCTCCTCCTTCTAGTGTTGCGGTGTTGTTGTTGTATGTTCCTGTTATTGTTGTGTTTGTTAGTGCTTTGTTGAAGTGGTTTGCTCCTCCGTATGTTGCGGTGTTGTTTTCAAAGCTGCAGTTTAAGATGTGGGCATTGTTGCTATCCCAGTAGATTGCTCCTCCATAGTATTAGGCTTTACCGTTTGCTAAGATGATGTTTTTGATTGTCACGTTGTCGGAAGTGATCTTAAATATTCTTGTGGATTGGTTTGCGTTGATTGTGTGTCCGTTTCCGTTTATTGTCAGAGCTTTGTCGATGAGGATTCCTTCGGTTATTGTGTCAAGGCCTTGGGTGTATGTGTAGCTGCGGTTCAACTTTACGGTGGTGTTTTCCTGGGTGCTGCTGATTATGCTTTGCAGGAGTTCGAAGTCGCCTACGCTTTTTGTGTATGATGCTGTTTCATATATTGCTTTCAGGGTTATTCCGCTTCCTGTAGGTGTGATTGGTATGTTTAGATTTCCGTTTTTCATGGTTTGTGTGTCGGGTACTTTTATGTTTGTTGCGGTGAGTGTCATGTTTATGTCCGGCAGTTTGCAGTTGTCGTCTTTGATTACATTTCCGTTTTTGTAGAGGTTGTTTAGGCTTACTGTTGCATCGGTGTCGTTTAGGGTGATGTCGAGGAAGTACCAGTTGTCTGTTGTGATTCCTTGTGAGTTGGTCATGTCTGTGTTGTAGTTTGATGCGTTGTTTCCAAACCAGCAGTCTGTGACTTGAATGTTTCCATTTTCGATTTCTATGTTGTAGGCGTTGTTCATGAAGATGGAGTCCTTGATTATGTTGCTTTGATCAGATTTTTCTATGTAAACTGTGTTGGGTCCTCTGTTGTTGATGTAAATTCCTGTTATTGTTGTGTTGGTTAGTGTGTTGCGGAAGGTGTTTGCTCCTCCGTATCGTGCTTTGTTGCTTGTGTAGTTTCCGTTGATTGTTGTGTTGGTTAGTGTGCCGTAGAAGTGGTTTGCTCCTCCAATACTTGCGGTGTTGTTGTTGTATGTTCCTGTTATTGTTGTGTTTAAGGTCTGTATGAAGTGGTTTGCTCCTCCGTTAAGTGCGTAGTTGTTGTTGTATGTTCCATTTATTGTTGTGTTTGTTAGTGTGCCGTAGAAGGCGTTTGCTCCTCCTTCTATTGTTGCGGTGTTGTGGTTGTATGTTCCGGTTATTGTTGAGTTTGTTAGTGTATTTGTGAAGTGGTTTGCTCCTCCTTCTAGTGTTGCGGTGTTGTGGTTGTATGTTCCAGTTATTGTTGTGTTGGTTAGTGCATATACGAAGTGGTTTGCTCCTCCTCTGGTTGCGGTGTTGTTGTTGTATGTTCCGGTTATTGTTGAGTTTGTTAGTGTGTTGTAGAAGTGGTTTGCTCCTCCTTCTATTGTTGCGGTGTTGTTTTCAAAGCTGCAGTTTAAGATGTAGGCGTTGCTGCTTTCCCAGTAGATTGCTCCTCCGTTGCCTGTGGTGTTGCCGTTTGCTAAGATGAGGTTTTTGATTGTTGTGTTGTCTGAGGTGATCTTAAATATTCTTGTGGATTGGTTTGCGTTGATTGTGTGTCCGTTTCCGTTTATTGTAAGCGGTTTGTCGATGATGATTCCTTCGGTTATTGTGTCGAAGCCTTGGGTGTATGTGTGGCTGCGGTTCAGGTTAATTGTGCTGTTTTTCTGGGCGTTGTTGATTATGCTTTGCAGGATGTCGAAGTCTCCTGTGCCTTTTGTATATGATGCTGTTTCATAGCTTGCTTTCAGGCTTATTTTTTCATCTTCAGGTGTGATTGGGATGTTTAGATTTCCGTTTTTCATGGTTTGTGTGTCAGGTACTTTTATGTTTTTTCCGGTGAGTGTCATGTTTATGTCCGGCAGTTTGCAGTTGTCGTCTTTGCTTGTTTGCTTGTTTTTGTAGAGGTTGTTTAGGCTTACTGTTGCATCGGTGTCGTTTAGGGTGATGTCGAGGAAGTACCAGTTGTCTGCTGTGATTCTCCATGAGTTGGTTATGTCGGTGTCGTAGTTTGATGCGGTGTTTCCAAACCAGCAGTTTGTGACCTGAATGTTTCCGTTTCCGACATATATGTTGCCTGTGTTGTTTATGAAGATGGAGTCCTTGATTAAGCTGTTTTGATTAGATTCTACTATGTAAACTGTGTTGGATCCTCTGTTGTTGATGTAAATTCCTGTTATTGTTGTGTTGGTTAGTGTGTTGCGGAAGGTGTTTGCTCCTCCTATATCTGCTTTGTTGTGGTTGTAGTTTCCGGTTATTGTTGTGTTGGTTAGTTTTTCGTTGAAGTTGTTTGCTCCTCCTCTTTGTGCGGTGTTGTTGTTGTAGTTTCCGTTTATTGTTGAGTTAGCTAGTGCTTTCTCGAAGTGGTTTGCTCCTCCGTTAAGTGCGTCGTTGTTGTTGTATGTTCCATTTATTGTTGTGTTTGTTAGTGTGTTTTGGAAGTGGTTTGCTCCTCCGTATGTTGCGGTGTTGTTGTTGTATGTTCCGTTTATTGTTGTGTTTGTTAGTGTGCTCCAGAAGTAGTTTGCTCCTCCATTATCGTGTGCTTTGTTGTGGTTATAGTTTCCGTTTATTGTTGAGTTAGCTAGTGCTTTATCGAAGTAGTTTGCTCCTCCGTTGTATGTTGCGATGTTGTTTTCAAAGCTGCAGTTTAAGATGTGGGCATTGTTGCTCGCCCAGTAGATTGCTCCTCCCTTGCCTTGGGTTTTGCCGTTTATGAGAGTGAGGTTTTTGATTGTCACGTTGTCTGAGGTGATCTTAAATATTCTTGTGGATTGCTGTGCATTGATTGTAAATCCGTTTCCGTTTATTGTCAGTGGTTTGTCGATGATTATTCCTTCGGTTATTGTGTCAAGGCCTTGGGTGTATGTGTAGCTGCGGTTTAGGTTTATGGTGGTGTTTTCCTGGGCTTTGCTGATTATGTTTTGCAGGAGTTCGAAGTCGCCTATGCTTTTTGTGTATGATGCTGTTTCATAGCTTGCTTTCAGGCTTATTCCACTTCCTGTAGGTGTGATTGGGATGTTTAGGTTTCCGTTTTTCATGGTTTGTGTGTCGGGTACTTTCATGTTTGTTGCGGTGAGTGTCATGTTTATGTCCGGCAGTTTGCAGTTATCGTCTTTGATTACATTTCCGTTTTTGTAGAGGTTGTTTAGCTTACTGTTGCATTGGTGTCGTTTAGGGTGATGTCGAGGAAGTACCAGTTGTCTGTTGTGATTCCTTGTGAGTTGGTCATGTCTGTGTTGTAGTTTGATGCGGTGTTTCCAAACCAGCAGTTTGTGACCTGGATGTTTCCGTTTTTGACTCGTATATTGTTGCCGGTGTTGTTTATGAATATGGAGTCTTTGATTATGTTGCTTTGATCAGATTCTTGTATGTAAACTGTGTTGGATCCTCTGTTGTTGATGAATGTTGCAGTTATTGTTGTGTTGGTTAGTGCTTTCTCGAAGTGGTTTGCTCCTCCTCCGTATTCTGCGGTGTTGTGGTTGTAGTTTCCGGTTATTGTTGTGTTTGTTAGTGTGCCGTAGAAGGTGTTTGCTCCTCCCTGGTCTGCGGTGTTGTGGTTGTAGTTTCCGTTTATTGTTGAGTTAGTTAGTGCTTTATCGAAGTTGTTTGCTCCTCCGAGTGTTGCTGTGTTGTTTTCAAAGCTGCAGTTTAAGATGTGGGCATTGCTGCTGTCCCAGAAGATTGCTCCTCCGAAGTCGTTGGTGTTGCCGTTTATGAACGTGATGTCTTTTAAAACCACATCGTCATGTTGTATGTATAATATCCTTGATTTTTTCTGGGCGTCCAGGACGGTGCCTGTTTTGCCGATAAGGTTAATGGATTTAATCACAATGATTTCATTTCCATCTCCAAAATATGTGATTCCATCAAGGTAGACGGTGCCTCCGTCGTCTGCACGCAAAATCGCATTTTGGATGTCTTTGAAGCTGTTTCCGGTCACGTTGATTTCCTTTGCCTTGAGCATGGGAGTATCCTCTGCGGCGAGGATTTCATCGGCGGGTTCGTAGTTCATCATTTCAATTTCGGTTGTATCCTGTGCCATGCTGGCATCTGTGGTGTTGTCAGCAGCGCTTGAGGCTGTGATTGCAAGCAGGCCTACAAGAAATATTGCAAGCAGTATTGTTGTTTTTTTTAGCAAACTTGATTCCTCCAGTAAAAAATTATCTTAAACTGATATGTTATTTGAACAACATCCATATTAATGTTATCCATTAAATATGATTTTCAATTGTTTTTGCAATTTGGACCCCATTATTTAGACAATCGGGCAATATGTTGTCAGTGATGCCGATTGCATAAATCCGGCTTCAAGCAAAAACCTTATTTTTATGAAACTAGATATAATATATTCATGACGGTAATGAGAAAACTTTCAGTGGTAACTATGGATAAGGACAGGATAGATGATGTAAACAGGGTGATATTCAAATATTCCGATTTCGCCTCCCAGTCATCATCACATCTCATTTTCGATGTGGAGCCGATAAGCATTGACGACATTGTCGAAGACCTCACCTTCTTTAATATCACAGGTGAAAGCGATGCAATAATCGATGCAAAATTAAAGGAAATGGTCAAGGAGCTCAATGAGCTCGGAACCGATTATTCAATAAGGAACATGGATACCGGAAAGTTCTACACCACAATAGAATCTGTCGGAGCCATAAAAATCAGCCTGGAAAATCTCAAGACAATACCGAAAGGAACCTACAAACAGATAGACCAGTGGAAAAACGTGATAACCGAATACGGATATTGCAAGGGCTACAAGCCGCTATTCCGTCCGATTGAAGGAATTTTAATTGAAGATCTGGAAGTTAAAGAGGAAATCATCTATCTCTTTTCCACACCTGCCGAAAACATGGCGAAGCTCATTGACTATATCTCCGAAAAGATATCCGAAATCAATCCTGAACTTAAGATAGAATCAGTGATTTATAAATGAGTGCACGCTTAAGCAACGTCACTCTGTCCTTTTCTATTTTTTAAAGTGCAGTTGCCGGATTGGGAAGTGTGGGAATCCTTTTTTAAAGGCAATCGGTATTGATTGCGGCATTCATCTGCTTGTGTCTCTTTACATGCTTTTAGTAACATTGACGGTTGGGTTTTGCGGTTATGTATGCGGTTGTTAATGTAATTGTCTGTTTTTGTCATTTTTGCATATTTTTAGTAACAGTTTAGTGACATTAACGGTTGGGGTTTGCGGTATTGTCTTTGTTGGTGTTGGTTTTAATTGGCTGGTTTTGACATTAACGGCTGGCATTTGCGGTTTTAGAGGTGTTTGGATTTGAGGATATATATGCAGGTTCTGTTTTGCGGTTGTTAATGTGGAATAGTGGATGGTAATGTCGGTTTTGTCTTTTTTGGTTTGGTTCATGTTATTCACATTAACGGTCGGCTTTTGCAGTTTTTGATTTGTTTGGATTTTGGTATATTGTGTTTTGTCATTTTTATATGTATTTTATTGTTGTTTAATCGGTTTTGTTCGGCTTTGATTAATTTTAATAACATCATTGTGACATTAACGGCTGACATTTGCGGTTTTGGGACTGTTTGGTTTTGTGGATATATATGCAGGTCTAATTATTGGGTTGTTGATGCGTAATCGTGGATGGTAATGTCATTGTCCGTTTTTGTCATTTTTGCATATTTTTAGTAACAGTTTAGTGACATTGACGGTTGTGTTTTGTGGATTTGTCTTTGTCGGTGTTGGTTTTAATTGGCCGGTTTTGACATTAACGGTTGGGTTTGTTTGGTTTTGCGGATATATATGCAGGTTCTGTTTTGAGGTTGTTAATGTCGCTTTTTGGTTGGATGCAGCTGTTATCTGTTTTGTTTTGGTTGTGTTGGTTTTAATTGGCCAGTTTTAGTGACATTGACGGTTGTGTTTTGCGGTTGTTAATGTCAATTTCACTTGCCTTCATTGCCCTTGGCGGCCATGTCTATTTTTTATATATCTTGAATTCAAGATAGTTAATCAGAAATGATTATTGGCAAACTCATTTTCTAGGATAATGGAGAAAAGATCATGGCAACATTCAGGGTATTTATTTCATCAAGTTTTCTTGATTTTCAAAATGAAAGAAATGCGCTTCACGAAACGGTTTTTCCAAAGCTTGAAAAGCTCTGCGCTAAGCATGGAGCTTATTTTCATGCGGTTGATTTGAGATGGGGAATATCTGAAGATGAAGGCAGGGCATACAACACTCTTGACATATGCCTAAATGAGGTGAGAAGGACAGCCCGGATAACTCCAAGGCCCAACTTCCTAATCCTTGCAGGCGACAGGTATGGATGGAGACCTCTTCCTCTTCAAATACGTGAAAAGCTATTTAAGAAGTTAATCCGGGCATCTTCAGATGACGACAGGGGAATAATCGAATCCGAATGGGTCAGGGATTCAAATGCCATGGATCCGATTTACGTCCTCAAAGACAGGAGGGAAGCATCAGAAAATGAAGTTTCCATCAGATCGGCGCTGGATAGGACAACTGAGAAAGCGGATTTAAGCGAAAGGGAAGTGATTGAGATTTCCGCTTCTGCAACACACAGGGAAATCCTTGCACGTGAAGAGCTTCCCGAATACATTTCAGGAAACGTTCACTGCGTCATCAGAAACCTCAACGCAGTTCCGGCGAACCTTCTTCAGGAATTCTATGATGTTGGATTCAACGGTGATTTGGACTATCCTGCCATGAGAATGTCATCACACCTCAAGGACATCCTGAAAAAGGCATTTCCGGATGCCTACACATACGCTGCCGACATTTCCGGAGACGGGAAATTCAGTGATGAGGTGATTATTGAAAAGTTTTGCGATGAAGTGTATCGCAGGCTTGAGAAGAACATCCTTGCTGAGCTTGAAAAGATGGAGGAGCATCCGATGGCCGATGAAGTGCGCCATCACTGGAATTACGCCGGCAAATGCCATGAAAACTTCCAATTGGGAAGCCGTTCGAAACTGAAGCTACCTGAAATGTCAAGGTTTAGGGGCCTTTGGAAGGAGGATGTTGTCCTCATTGGAGATGAAGGCTGCGGCATGAGCATGCTCATGGGGGAACTTGCCTTTAGAGTAAGGCGCAAATCCAAAAGGTCCACGGTCATCCCCCGTTTCATTGCCGAGAGCGGAAATGCCGCAGACATAAACGGCCTTTTGAGGAGTGTGCTTGCAGAAGCGGGAGTGGAAAATGCCGACTCCATTTCAGACCCCCAGCTCTACATCCAAAACAATCCTTTCACATCACCTGTGGTTATCCTGATTGACGGTGTTGAGAATGCAAAAAATCCGAAATGGCTTGTGCGCTATCTTATGGACCTTGAAGATGCGAATCTTCGCATTTACATGTCAATGACACGTGATTTCTACGCTTCATTTCCGGACAATGTCAAAAGAAGGCATCGCCTTGTTGAAGTGCCTCCCCTTGATGTGAAGGATGCCTCTGAAATTCTAAAGCATTCGCTTGCCCTTAAGGCAAGAAGGCTCACACGAATGCAGAGCGATGCAATCCTTGATGCATTCGCCAAAAAGAGGGACTTGAAGTTTTTAAACGACATGATTCATGATGCCTCAACCTGGAGAGGGGACATGACTCCTCAAATATCTCTGCATTCCCACAGTGATGTGCTTGATGACTATTTCACTGGACTTGGAGATGAAAGGCGGGTGAACAGGCTTCTGTGCCTTCACACTGTGAGATTCATTCTCGCTTCAAGGGAGGGACTCTCTGATGATGAGCTGTTGGGACTGCTTGCAGGCCAAAAGGAAGTCATGGATGAACTCAAGATGCACAGTTTCCATGAGTTCAGCGAAGGAAAGATTCCTTTCATGTATCTTTCACGCTTTCTTGAAACATTAAGGCCATTTCTCAAGGAGAACCTAAGCGAAGGAAAGATTGTTCTTCGCTTTGCGGATTCAGTTGCCGTTGATGCCGCCTCAAAATACGCATGGAACGGGCAGGATGGGGATTTGCAAATCAGGAAAACCCGCATTGCAATGGCAGACTACTTTGAAGAGAAACTTGGCGACATTTTTCGAACCATGATTGCGGCAATCGCCGATTCTTTTGGAGGATCTATTGCAGACTACAGAACAAGGCTCAACTCCAGAATCGCCCTTGAATATCCATGGCAGCTTCTTGAGGCGCAAGAGTATGAAAGGCTCTATCACTTCATCTCAAACAGACAATACTTCACTTTTCTCTGCGACAGGAATCTGGCATACATGCTGAGCTATTGGACTGCTGTTGAAAAGCACACTGACCATTCAATCAGGGACAGCTTCAGCGACATCTTCGAAAAGGCCCAGCATGAAGAGGAGATTGATGACAGCATACTGAGACCTCTTTTGGACCTCATGACAGCTCACGGAGGATTGGGCGATGAGATTTCCATCATAAGTATGGCCGATACAAAAGGAGCATTTGCGCAAAACTCAGACTACGTGCATGGCCAAAGCCTGCTTGATGAGGCAAGATACGCCGAAGCTCTTGAACATGGCGAAAAGATGATGGCCGCTTCAGCTGAAGGCACCATTCAGAGATTCGATGCCATTTACCTCAAAGCCCAGGCACTATACAGGATGGAAAAATACGAGGATGCTCTTTCAGTTTTCAAGGAACTTGAAAACCTCGCCAATAGCCTTCAGGAGCGATCAAGGATTTTTTCAGCCGTAAAATGGCAGGCCTCATGCTACAAGGCCATGGGCATGCAGGACGAAGCCATGGACAGATACATGATGCTTGAAGACTATGTGGATGAGGATTCAGACGCCAGTGAAGCGATAGTCGCACTCTTTGAAGCGGCCACCGGAATTGCAATGTTCAAAAACATGTATGAAGGCGCTGAAAGGCTCACAGCAGCAATGAACATGGCAGAAAAGCTTGGAAACCGCACATGGCTTGACACAATATATCACACTGCTGTAATGCTCTTTTCCCTGACCGGGGATCGTCCCGAACAGGCGGAGGAAGTCTTTAAAAAATGGATCGCGCTGAAGCTTGAAGACAACCCTGATTTCGACATTCCAAATGACATCCTAAGCAATTATTTCAATGCGGTATACAAGCTCTATACTGAAGAGACAGGATTTTCAATAGAGATGTACGACGTCATGAAAAGGACAGGTGCAATACATGAGGAACTCAGTCGTGACGGGACTTCCCATGGAAGGCTGATTGCAAAGTCATACGAATATATTCTCGACAATATGCTTCCTGCATTGAGCTATTATGTGGAACACCGCAATGGAAATGCGGAATGCTTTAAAAACGCAATGAACAAGGTGATTGAGGAAAGATTCGAGGGATACATGGATGGAACAAACGAAAACTACCGGAAAATCATAGACTTGATTCACACTCAGGATGCAGGAGGGCAATTGTCTGACGAGGACCTGCGCACAATGAACTTCTTCCTTATGGGGATGGCCCTTAAACTGGGATTCAAGGACTTTTTAGCCCTGACAATAGTTGATGAAAACAAAGAATGTGCCAGAATGGTCCTTGGAATTTACAATAATGTATATGTCAGGCAGGTTGACTGGTGGAGGGAAAACATCCCCTACAACGCCTATAAACTGCGTATGAAGTACAACGGTATGGTGGATAAAATGTATGATGGCGTGAATGCGGAAGTTGAAAAAATGCTTGAAGGGGAAGATTCGAATTTTAGAGCAGTGCATGACCGCCTGCTTCAACAGAAAAAGGAGCACGATTCGGATAGGTGATTTACTTTTCGCAACGTTCTGCATTTTAATGCAGTCTTTTTATTCATGAGTGGTGGGGTCTGCTTTGTTTTAAGTCGGTAGTGTTGGTTTTAATTGGTTGGTTTTGACATTAACGGTTGTGTTTTGCGGTTTTAGAGGTGTTTGGTTTTGCGGATATATATGCCGGTCTAATTATGGGGTTGTTAATGTGGAATCGTGGATGGTAATGTCATTATCATGATTGTTGGTGTTATCTGATTGGCTTTTATGGGGAAGTATAAGTTGGTTTTGACATTAACGATTGGGTTTTGCGGTTTTTGACTTGTTTGCTGTTATGGACATATCCTTGCAAAAATTTAGTTTGAGTTTGGCCAGTTCAGTCGTTAATGTCACATTACCACCGGCTTTTAACAAGTTATATTACCATAGCCCAACAATATATAATTGGGGGATTGAAATGGAAGATAAGAATATTATAATTGTTCTATTGGTGATAATTGCCATAATTTTGGCATTCATTGTTGGATATATGTTTATGCCGTCCTTGAATGCTAAAAAAGACTGTAAAATAACCATAACCAGCAATTCAAGTTTATACGATGGGGACACCATAACATTCAAGCTAACTGACATGGAGGGTGCAGGAATATCAAATCAAAATGTCAGCATCACTCTTATAGGGGAAGACGGAACAGAGGATTCCTATTCGATAATCACAGATAACAATGGTGGCGGGGGACTTAAATTAAATGAAATTACAGGAAATTATGTAGTCAACTGCACTTATGCAGGCAATGAGAATTTCTCAGCAAACAGCACTTCACAGGATCTGGAAATCAGGGAGAAGGTTTCCGAAAGCGAAGTGCAGCAGCCAACTCAGGAATCTTCAAGCCAATCAAACGAGATTCACTATGATGAGGAAATCAACGTTTATTATGACAGCAATGGAATAGTGGTTGATCCCGATGGCGAACATCCTATGGAGGTTGGAAAGCAATATTCCGACCTTGTTGAAAGGCAGGAAAAATGGAAACGTGGAGAATTGGAAATGTAATTCTCTCTTTTTCTTTTTTTGTTAATTTAATTTGAAATGTCTTTTTTCATAGAGCTATTATGCAGGGTTATGTTGCTTTTAATTGACTGGTTTTGACATTAACGGTTGGCATTTGCGGTTTTAGGGTTGTTTGGTTTTGTGGATATATATGCAGGTTCTGTTTTGCGGTTGTTAATGTGGATTCGTGGGTGTTAATGTCATTGTAGGTTTTTGGTTGTGTTTTGTCGGTGTGCATTGTTTTAGTAACATTTTTATGAGTTAAAATATGGTTTTGTTGATGTTTATCGGATTTCACATAATACAAAAAAATGATTAATTAAATTAATCAAGTAAGTTGTTAACTGCTAAATTATGCAATGATTTTTTAATTTGATTACTTTGTGTTTTCAGCTATTTCTTTTAATAACTCTATAATTTCATTATTCTGTTGTATAATCTGATTATTTTGTTGGCTTAAAACATCTAATTTTATTAATTGGATGCTAGAAACCTCCCATTTACTTTTTCTATTCTTGAGATTCCATATGTAACATATGCTCTGTATACTTTGTCTGCTTGTTTTGCTTCATCATGATATATTTTAAATATTTCATCGTTAGTGAATCCATATTCTTCATTAATTTTCTCTCTTTTATCGATTTTGTTTAGATATTCTTGTTCTCTTTCTTCTTTTATTTTTTTATTTTCTTCTTTTATTCTTCTGATTTCTTCTTCGTTATGTATGGTGTATGTTCCACAATTTGGGCAAATTTCACTGTCTTTATATATTTTCCCACAGTTTTGGCAGATTATTGATGGTTTATTTTTGTCCTGTTTATCTTTTTCTTCTTCGTAATGGGGGTTGGATGTTCCACATTTTGGGCAATTTTCGAGGTCTTTATATATTTTTCCACAGTTTTCACAGATTATCGTTGATGTCATTTTTAATCCCTTATTGAGTTTTTTTGTTTATGTATATTTGTTATACAAGTATGAATATTTTATCTTTAATATTATGTATATAATTTATTTAATACTCTTGATCATCAGTTTTTAATATATGTTTATATATAAATTGTAGTGATTATGAAAAATTGTTGTCATTTCGTAAAATTGCTTTGGGGAGGTTTTTAATATGGAAGTTAATTCATTTTATAATTATTTAATATCTGAGGGTTATTGCTTTGATAAAGAATTAATTGAAAATTATTTGTTATCTTTAAAAGTAAAACCCTTTGTTATTTTAACTGGAAATTCTGGAACAGGTAAAACAAAATTGTCACAATTGTTTGCTAAATTCACTAATTCGGGATTAATTTCCCTTAAACCCGAAGAGGATTATGTGAAAGTTAAAGGGAATGTAAATTATTCTTCATGGAATAGTATGGGTTGGACTCTTGAAAAAAATTATTTTCGTGGTTTTTTACCCATTAAAGAGTGTGAATCAAAATGTGAATTAGTAGTTGATGGAATTCCTGCAAAGGGGGGAATAGGTTTAACAATTCAATTAGATTACACTAATCCTGTTTTAATGGACCATTTGAAGAACTTATGTGATGAACTAGGCATTAAAAAATTTTCTCAAAAAGAATATCCGATTGATATTTTTATAAACGTAGAGGGCATTAAAAAAATCATGGATGATGCTCTACCCATTGATGATTCAATTTATCTCACTCAAAATTCTAATAAATCTGCACAGGAAGACCGTCAATGGAATATGGACCATGATTTTTTCAAATATTCTCCTTTCAGAAAAGGGAAAGTGGATTGTAAAATAATTGTTGATGGGATACTGTCTGATGCTAAACTTAGGGTGTTATCTAAATTAACTTTTTCTAAGAATGAGAGGTTACAAACGTACCTTAAAGAACATGATGGCGAAAAGGTAAATATAAAATTAAATTTAGTGGATTTTAATTTTGAAGAATTCGAACCGGAATGGGATATTGTTGATTCAATAAGCATTAGATCTGATTTAACGGGAGGATCTGAGGATAAGTATATCATTGTCCCTGTTGGAGCAAACTGGACAGACAATACAAATATTGTAGGGTATTATAATGTAATAACAGAGGATTATCAATCAACTCCTGCTTATGATCTTATTGAAGATGCACAAATTAACATGGGATGCCCATATTTCCTTATTTTAGATGAAATGAACTTATCTCATGTTGAAAGATATTTCGCTGACTTTTTATCTGCTATTGAAAGTGGTGAAGAAATTCCCTTGTATGGTGAGGATAAGACATTAACATTACCAAATAATCTTTTTACAATTGGAACAGTCAATGTTGATGAAACCACTTACATGTTTTCTCCTAAAGTTTTAGATAGGGCAAATACTATTGAATTTGATACATTAAGCGCATGGGATTATATGGTTTCTGGTCTGGATGGTGATGATTTTAAAGGGAACATTGAGTATTTACAGTCCCCTTTAGTTGATTCTAATATTTCAGAATTAAATATTCAAGATTTAAAGGACATATTATCGGAAATTACATACAATAACGATAGTTTATGGGACACATTAGCAATGGAACTCACAATATTTCAGGAAACTCTTAAGGGATCCAGTTTTGACTTCGGATTTAGGGTAATCAACGAAATCTTAAGATTCATGGTTGTAGCATGGAGATATGAAAACTCTCCAGATGAATGGGATAACTGGGAGAGATACTTTGATGCTCAAATTAAACAAAAGATCCTTCCAAAGTTGCATGGGTCTGAAAAAGCTATCGGTAATGTCTTAACTAAGTTATTCAACTTGTGTT
The DNA here is from genome assembly GCF_947169325.1 of uncultured Methanobrevibacter sp. Taxonomy (GTDB): domain Archaea; phylum Methanobacteriota; class Methanobacteria; order Methanobacteriales; family Methanobacteriaceae; genus Methanocatella. Next base: position 28,861 of record NZ_CAMVPN010000001.1, read on the forward strand.
TGGAAGAAAGAAACAATAATGAAAACCCTAAAAACATTGACATTAACAAAGAGGATTGCAGATATTACACTTCCGCAGTAAAACTTCAGAACATGTCCAAAGTATTGTCAGATCAAAGATACGTTTCATTTATAAATTAAAGATTTAAATGATTGAGCAAAAGGTAATTATTCATTTAACGGATGAATTTTCAAATGAAATCGGAATTTTAAGCGTTAGCTCTCTGGATTATCGTGCCAATAAGGAGTTTACAACTCCTTTATCTCATACGATAACGTTGGAAAGCATTCCGTTTGTTGATGAGCCGGATAATTTAACTCCAATTCAGTATTGGGAGAATAATGAATCTAATTTTGCCAATTTGATGTTTCTGGAAGAAACGGAATATCAGGTACTGTTTGAATCCGATGATGTTGATGCAACATATGATGTATTGCATTCACTAACTAAAATCAACGATAATCATTTCAAGCCATTTAGATTTGATTTGGGAGACAATAAGAAATATATGGTTGCAGGAACGCTGAATTTCAGAAGCTATGTTGGTAAATCCTTTTTTGACGTTAAAAAAGACAACATTAAATCAATCAAAATTCCAATAGAGGTTAGGTCCAAAAAGATCGATTATTTTAGTCAATATTCGGCAATGATTGCTGATTTATCACAGCATGCCTTAAGTCTTATTTTTGAAGTTAATTCTCCATTGTATCAGGAATTTGATTTGGATAATCGACCAAAAGAGACATTATATGAAGATTTCATGTTTCTTGAATATTTGTTCAGACCGGAAAATTTGCCATCAATATTTGAATATTTGTCAAAAAACCTACATTCACAACTTAAGGAACATGCTGAAACGGTGCCGTTGTCATTCGCTTCAAATGTTAATCAGAATACCTTAAAAAATATTGTATCAAAGCCAAATAATTTATTTAAATCAGATGCTGATTTTGAGATTGTCCGTAAATTGAATGGATATATTCCTTATGAAATTGACCAAATAAAACATGAGGACATTATTGACATTCCCGAAAACAGGTTTTTCAAATACTTTTTGGAGCTAATTCAGGGGCTAATTGAAAAGTTGTTGGCAAGTTCAAAGGAAGGCTACATTAACGATAAGCTATTGTCATTTAGAGATGAAATCGGTTATTTTTTATCTGCAAAATTCTTTAATCACATCTCAACAATGGATTATGTTCCATTTAACTCACAAATCCTTCAGAAGAAGGAAGGTTACAGAGAAATCTTCCATTATTTTTTGATGCTTGAATTCTCATTCAGATTAAGTTGGGATGAGGTAAGCAGTCAATTCAAAGGATTTGAGAAAAAACTGAGTGAATTATATGAATATTGGTGTTATTTCAAACTTTTAAAGGTTTTAAATGATTTGAGTGTTAAGAAAATCAATTTTGAAGATGTGTTTGAGATTAATAGGGACAACTGGTCAATTGGAATCAAAAAAGGTGTCAAATCACTCAAGAGATTCAAACTGTTTTTGCATGACAATGAAATTGACATAAATCTGTTTTATAATTTGAGATTTTCGGATAACTCTCATTACCGTTCCTATTCGCTCGCATTCAAGCCTGATTACACATTGCTTGTTACAATCGGTGAATTTGAACATTATGTTCACTTTGATGCTAAATATCGTTCCGAACTTGAGATTGTTGATTTTTACTCAAAAATCGAAACATCAACAGACCTGGATGAGGAAATAGAAAGAAGGGATTCTCTTGAAGAAAAAGAATATGTCTTTAAGGATGGGGACATTTATAAGATGCACACTTACAAGGATTCAATTTTAAAAACTGAAGGTTCTTACGTTTTATATCCTGGAAGCAAAACAAAACGATTCAGGGAATCTGATTTGATCATTCCTTCTGTAGGGGCATTCTCATTAACTCCTGGAAATGATAATGTTGAAGAGAATAACCTCGAAGTATTCATCAAAGAAGTGCTTAAAACCCTTTTGTTTAATCATGGTTTGGTTACTCGTGATTGGGTCAGTTCTAATGTATAAATTTATAACGTAAGCTGCCAAATATTTAACCAGGAGATTAACATGAAAACCTTAAACGTTGTTGCAGCTATTATCAAAAAGGATAACAAAATCCTGGCCACAAAAAGAGGCTACGGCGAATTCATCAACATGTGGGAGTTTCCGGGCGGAAAGATTAAAAAAGATGAATCCAAGGAGGATGCTCTCATAAGGGAAATCAGAGAGGAACTGGACTGCACAATAAAACCCATAAAATTCGCCCTGGACCTTGAATACCAATATCCTACTTTTTATCTTAAGATGTCCTGCTTTGAAGCGGTAATCACCGAAGGAACTCCAAGGCTTCTCGAGCACAATGACGCCAGGTGGCTTTCAAAAGAAGAGCTTGGCACTGTCAACTGGATTCCTGCAGACATCAAAATCATCGAATACCTGAAGGAGACTATGGGTGACTAGACATGGATACCGACAACATTGAAAACATTGAAAAGAGACTTGAGGATGCAACCGCTCTTAAATCAAATCTTGAATCAAAGCTGGTAAAGCTTGGAGATTCACCGAGAGCGGAAATCTTCGAAGTCCAGCTGAACAAAATCAACGAACTTATTGACCATCTTGAAAAAGAAAAAATCGAGCTTTCCAAATGAATCCGGAAAATATACTCAAGGGCGCCGAGACCGCATTCATAAACCAGCTTTCAGGCTCAAGCGAGGATCTACGCCCCAAGCTTTTATACAATGACAGAAACAACAAGGTCATAAACTCCATAAGAGACGAGCTTAGGGGGTGTGACGAGTTCATCATTAGCTCCGCTTTCATCACCATGGGAGGTATCACTCCTTTGCTTGAAGAGTTCAGGTATCTTGAAAGCAACAACATCAGGGGGAAAATCCTCACCACTGATTATCTCAACTTCACAGAGCCGAAGGCATTGCGAAAGCTAGCCCAATTCAAGAACATCGAGGTCAGGCTTTACAGCCAGGAGAAGGAAGGTTTCCACACCAAGGGCTACATCTTCAGAAAGGATGATGTCTACAAGGGAATTGTCGGAAGCTCAAACCTTACCATGAACGCACTTACAGTCAACAAGGAGTGGAACGTTGGTTTCACATCACTAGCCGAAGGGGAAATGCTTTTCCAAATCAAGAAGGAATTCCAGACACTTTGGGATGAGGCTGATGATTTAGACGATGCCTTAACAAAGTATGAAAAGATTTATGAGGACAACAGACGCTTTACAGACATCCGGAAAATCACGGAAAGGATTAGGGATGACAATGTCACGCTCACTCCCAACTACATGCAGGAGCAGTTTCTTGAAAACGTAAGGACTCTTGTAAAGCAGGGTGAAAACCGTGCAATCCTCGTATCTGCCACCGGAACGGGCAAGACCTACGCATCAGCGTTTGCAGTCAAAGACTTCAAACCCAAACGTTTCTTATTTTTGGTTCACAGGGAACAGATTCTAAAGCAGTCCATAAAGGCATACAAGCATGTCTTTGACGATCATGAAAACTTCGGCCTTTTAAGCGGAAACTCCAAGGACTATGACAAGCCTTATCTTTTCTCAACCATTCAGACCATGTCCAAGGAGGAGGTCTACACAAGATATCCAAAGGATTACTTTGACTACATCATAATTGACGAGGGCCACAAGGCAGGGGCTCTCTCATACATCAATGTCGTAAACTACTTTGAACCGAAGTTTCTTTTGGGAATGACCGCTTCACCTGAGCGTACTGACGGTTTCAATATCTATGATTTGTTCGACAATAACATTGCCCATGAAATCAGGCTTCAGGAAGCCTTAGAAGAGGATCTGTTATGTCCTTTCCATTATTTCGGAATAACTGACGTTGAGTTTGAAAACGGCGAAATCGATGATAACTTTACCGATTTCAACTTGTTAGCATCAGATAGGCGTGTCGACTATTTGATAGAAAAGGCAGACTTCTACGGATACTCAGGCCCAAGAAGAAAGGCATTAGTCTTCTGCTCAAGAAAAAAGGAAGCAAAGCTTTTATCGGAAAAGTTCAACCAGCGAGGATACAAATCCGTTGTCCTCACAGGTGACGACTCACAGGAAAAGCGCCAGGAAGCCATCGACAGGCTCACCAATGACGAAAACCCCGACAAGCTTGAATTCATATTCACGGTCGACATCTTCAATGAAGGGGTTGACATTCCAGAAATCAATCAGGTGCTTCTCGTAAGGCCGACAGAGTCTCCAATCATCTTCATCCAGCAGCTCGGAAGGGGACTTAGAAAGTACGAGAGCAAGGAGTATGTGGTAATCCTTGACTTTATCGGAAACTACAAGAACAACTTCATGATTCCGATTGCCCTTTCAGGGGATCGGACCTATGACAAGGACAGAATCAGGAAATATCTCATTGAGGGAAACAGAATCATTCCTGGGGCTTCATCAATCAACTTCGATGAGGTTTCCAAAAAGCGCATATTTGATTCAATCAACAACACGTCATTTAACAGGAAGGCTCTCTTTAAGGATAAGTACATGAACTTAAAATACAAGCTGGGCCGCATCCCTTCATTATATGACTTCGCCGTCAACGGAGACTTCAATCCTGAAATAATCCTCAACCACAAGGACTTCCCGACATATCATGATTTCCTCACACAAATCGATGAGGATTACGATTCACACATTGACAATACCGATGCTCTCAAGTTCATCTCCAAAAAGCTGCTTAAGGGAATCCGCCCCCATGAGCTTGTCATTTTAGAATGTCTTAAATGCAACGGGTACTTCACATTCAGCCAAATTGAGAAGTGTCTTGAGGACAGCTTCTCTCTTAAAGATCAGTTCGAGTCCATAAAGGGTGCAATCAATTTCTTAAGCCTTAACTTCTATCTCAAGGAAAAGGGCGAGGGATATCAGGCAAACACCATAGAAAAGCTTGTTGAAAACCCTGAAAACCTCTTTTTCAACTACGACGATGAGCCATTCGCAAAGCTGAAAGACAATCCGGACCATAAGTTTGAAATATCTCCGGGCTTTAGAGAGGCCCTTACAAGCCAGACATTTACAGACCACCTTAACGATGCCCTCAAATACGGATTTTTCAAATACCAGAACGTCTACAGGGACGAAAAGCCATTCAGGCTTTATGAGAAATACTCCCGTGAGGATGTCCTGAGGCTGATGAACTGGAAACGATTCATGAACGGCCAGAACATCGGAGGATATAAAATCAAATACAATACCTGTCCGATATTCGTAACCTACAATAAGGCTGAAGACATATCAGAGACAATAAACTACGAAGACCACTTCATCAACAAGGAAACCTTCAACTGGATGAGCAGAAACAACAGGAAAACCTCTTCACCTGAACTTGAACCGTTGATTAACTACAATGGCGTGGACACCCAGCTATTCATCCAGAAAAGCAACGATGAGGGAATTGAGTTCTACTACATCGGCAAACTGACTCCGCTTGCATACAAGCAGGTTTACAGAAACATCGACGGTAAAGACCAGCCTATCGTCAACTTCAGATTCAAGCTTCATCCTGAAGTTAAGGACGAAATCTATTCATATTTCGTAAATGATTAGAAACACACTTCAAACCATTCATTTTTTTAAAATACTAATTATTCTTACATTTTTTACCATTTCAATATGCAAGCAGACATTCAAAGCCGACAGAAAACTGTTGCCAAAAGCGTGATTATTTCGCAACAATCAAGTATGCGGGAAGCGAGTCCTACGTACCGTCAGAGGCCACAGCCAAGGTTACTGTTTCCAAGGCAAAACCTGTAATTACAGCCGCCAAAAAGACCTTCAAGGTAAAGGCTAAAACCAAAAAGGTAACTGCAACCCCTAAAAACAACAAGGGAAAAATACTCAAAAACACTAAAGTGGCCCTTAAGATAGGCAAAAAGACATTCACCACCAAACAAGCAGCAAAGGTGTTGCCACATTTTCAGTAAAGCTTACCAAAAAGGATTCATACACCGGTACAGTTAAATATGCAGGAAGCAGCTACTACAAGGCTGTAAGCAAAACAGTGTCAATAAAAGTCAAATAGGGGAATTCAAATTCTCCTTGATTTCTTTTTTTTAAAAAAATAGGTTAAAGTAAATGAATCAACATTTACTTTTTAATTTTTGAAGTCTTTTTAATGGTGTCCTTTAAATAGGTTGCCTGATAGGTGACTTTCTTTCCTACCTTAAGCTTTTTTAAGACACTTGATTTGATGGTTACTTTTGCAACACCTTTTTTATTGGTTTTTGCTGTGTATTTCTTGCCATTGAATTTGAAAGTGACCTTCTTTTTCTTAAGGTATTTTCCATCAACTTTAGCCAGGCTTGCAGTCAAGACAAGCTTTTTGGCGGATTTTTTAACGGTAGCGGATTTAAGGCTCACAACATGTTTCACAGTCAGTTTTGAAACGACTGTCTTTTCCAGTGACTTCAATGTCAATGTGTATGTTCCAGGAGTCTTTGTCACTTTAAAGCTTACAACACCCTTACTATTGGTTTTTGGTGTTTGCAATACTTTGTTATTAATCAGAATAACCACCTTGGCTCCAACAGCAATCACTCCCTCTTTTTCATAAACGGTAATGATGCACTGTTTGTTTGATGTATATGCCAGATTAAGGTTTTTGACAATAATCTTTGCAGGAATTATGATGATTGTAACGTTTGACTCCTTTGTAAATCCGTTGTAGTTGTCGTCACCTGAATATACGAATGTGAATACAATATCGCCCTTAAACTCGGACAGGTCAATTGAAGCGATACCTTTCACGATTTTGGCAACTCCAACCATGTTTCCGTCAACAAAAACGGCTAAGGTACCTGTGGCGTCTGATGGGAATCTTAAGCTGACCACTCCGTCATCATCGGTTTGCATCTCTTCGTGGACTATTGTTGAGTAGTCATCAGGAGAGCTGATTTGAGGTTTGCTGTTCCCGATTAAAACGCAATCGAAGATTATTCCTCCATAGATTGCGCCTCCTCCGGCATTAGCGTTATTGTTTTTAAAAGCAGACTCCAAAACTCTTGCATCGGCGCCACTGCCGATGTATATTGCTCCACCGTATTTTCCGGAAGTGCAGCTTTTAAAGCTGCAGTTGTCAATGCTTCCTTCGGATTTGTCTTCAAAATAGATTGCGCCTCCATTGTATTTGGCACTGCATTTTTCAAAGGTGCAGTTTACAACATGAAGCCCTGTTCCGTTTTCATATTCATTTTCCTCTTCAAGGCCTTCAAAGAATTCGAAATCATGTGCATAATTATAGATTGCGCCTCCGTCTTCATTGCTTACGCAATTTATGAAAATGCAACCGATGAGATTTATTTTATGGTAATCGTCAATTTCTATAGTGGGTTTGGATTTGCAATCCTTAAAGGTGCAGTTGGTCACATTTCCTCCCCTGCCCCAAAATCTGATGGCATTATTGATGCTGCCTTCAAAAGTGCAGTTGGTAATGTTGCCTATGCAGAAGTAATTGCATCGAACCCCACTATACTTGCCGCTGAAATCACAATTTGTGAGATTTCCAGGACCTGTAAACTCCATGTCTCCACCATAATTCTCTTTAGTGTTCACGCCACAATCAATAAAGGAACAGTCTGCAATGGTTCCTGAACCTTCAATTGCATTGCCGTATATTAGCTCACAGCCATCTCCGCAATGGGAAAAGGAACAGTTCCTGATGAGGGTGGAGTCCATATTGATGGCTCCTCCGTATACCAGATTGGAGTTATATCCGCAATATGTGAAAGTACAGTTGATTATTCTATCATTTTCTGAGCTTATTGCACCTCCATAAACCAAATCGCAACCGTAGCAGCAGTTCTTAAAGCTGCAATTCACAACATCAGTATTTTCCACACTTAAAACGCCGCCATAAATTATGTTTTTGGTGTTATACATGCAGTTTGTAAAGCTGCAGTTTATAATCCTGCCGGAATTCAGGGATACGATGCCGTCATAGAGGCATTCTTCGCCATCGGAGTTGTAATTGGAGCAGTCATTGAAACTGCAATTTATTACGCTGCAGCCGCTTTCTTCAAATTTGCATGCTGTAACCGGAGCATTTATGAATTTAATGTTTTTCAATGCCACATTTTCACTTGAAACGTCGAATATTCCTGTTTTTGAATTGGCATCAATTGTATGGCCCTTGCCGTCAATGGTCATTGCCTTTGAAATTGCAATGGAGTTGGTTGATTCCGTATTCTTATAGTCCTTATCCAGCTCCAAAACACCTCCGGGGGCAGTATTTCCAATCAATGTTGATAAATCGGAAAATGAGCCTGAAGAAGCGTTTTGAGTTAAAACTTCATCCGATACGTCACTGATAATATCGGTATCATTCAAATCACTGGCTGAAACATTTGCGATAGTGAAAGCGCAGATGATCAGGCATATAATCAAGAATTTCCTGTTTAACATGTTTGAACTCCGTAACTTTAGTTATATGTAATTAATTTTGGAAGTTAAATTATTTAAGAGTTTGAATAATTCATGTTGATGTCATGGCAAGAATATTGCTTTGACTTCACTAAATTGTTCCTTAAAAACCATTTATTAAATGATTTGCCTTTTAATTTAAAAATTAATGTTTATATTATTTTTATTACAAATTTAGAGCCATGAAAATTAGAAATGTTATTTTATATTTGATTATTTTTGTATGCAGTCTGTTGAATATGGATTCTGATTTCGAAGAGTATACACATTTGGAAAATAAGGATGTGGCCGTGATTAAAAAAGAGGATTTGCCTGAGGAATTCACCGACATGGCTTATGAAACTGTGGTTGATTTCATTCAAAAGACTAGATGTCTTGATAAAGAATGGGCATTATTTTTTGATTATGTTACTGGTGAAATTCTTAAATGTGTTGTTGGAGAGCATGATAATGTTGATGTAACATGGGAGGATGATGAATTTGAAGGTAAACAGATATCTTCTATTCATAATCATCCGAAAGAGGTTTTGTCTCCTCCATCAGGTAAGGATTTTGGAATCTTAAAAAGAGATTTTGAGGATTATGAGTTGATTGCAGGATTTGAATATTTTTGGATTTTTAAAGTTAATGGAATACATGAAGGGTTAATTAATGAAATGTGTGGTGCTTCAGATGCCGCTTTCATTTCCTCTTTTTTACATTGTATTAGCAGGTACAATGATAATGATGTGTTTAATAGAATGCATGATTTGAGATATGGCGGCGAATTATCAAAATATATAAATAATAAAAACATAAAGGATATACAATTAACTAGACTGGAGTATGATAATATGACAAACAAGTTAAATACTGCAGAATATGGTTGTCGAAAGCGAATAACTAATCCTGAAGTTATAAAATTCGCTAAAGAATTTGAAAAATGTCCATACACTCCAAGTGGTAAGGATATCATGTATGCATTCTACCAGAGTATTGGCATGGACGTTGAATATGATGAAATTTTTGCAGATTAAGGGAGTTTCACTCTCTATTTTACTTTTTTTTTAGACTGGCATGCTTTCAGCTAAGATTAGCATCTGATAACAAGAAGAAATCATATTTTTGAGCTAATTATGGTAGAGAGTATGGATTTTAAAAGCCAAAGGATTTCATAGGAATATAATTGATGATGTGAGAAAAGCATCATTGTTTTCTTATATTTTCACATTAACGCAATGTAAACACTTTGAAAAACTCGAAAATGAATGAATGTGAAGATTCATTGTATGAGGGAATTATCAAATTTTATTAATAATAAAAACATAATGATATACAATTAACAAAAATGGAGTATGTAACAATGTCTATTGATTCTAAATCCTGTACCGCAGAATTTGAACATTTTGAAAGCATTTCTAATCCGGATGATTTCTCAGCAATTCAAGATTTCATAGATAATCCTGATTTGGATGAAAATAAGCAAAGAATCACTAAATTTTTTGCAAAAATGAATGTTGAAATAAATGCTGATGAGCTGGCTAATGAAATGCCGAAATATAAAAATCTCCTTAATTATTAAAAAATGAGAGTTCAACTCTCTCTATTTTACTTTTTTTAGACTGACATGCGTTCAGGTGAGATTGGCATCTGATATATATTGGCATTCGCCTTTTACCTCATCAATGCAAATGCTCGCCGTTAATGTCAATGCCGTATGATAATTCTTGAGGCATCAGATGGACATGCCAATTTAATCAACCGACTTTTCAATTTAACTCATGCCTTGATTTGTCCTCTGCAATGTGAAAATTAATGTAATATGAACTCCAAAACTATTATCACAGGTGCTTTTCATGGACGTTAAAGACAATTCGCAAAAAACCCAAAACTTCAGCTATCTGGATGATTTAATCCACAGCGCAAAAACTGAAATCAAACTGGATGCAGACATAAAGTTCAGCCCGGAAGATGAGGCTGAATACTCAGAAGGCATAAAAATAGACGTTGACGGCATCACAATTGATGCAGGCGGACACACAATCGATGCCGGTGCAAGGATATTCGACGTAACCGCAGAAAGCGTCACAATCAAAAACGTCCACCTCAACACACTTGAAAGCGCAGTATATGTCCATGAAAATGCAGTATTGAAACTTGAAAATGTCTACGGGGCAGGCACAATAAATGACGGAACCCTTATTCTGATTGAATCCTACGACGACCCGCAGATTATAAACAACGGTCTTTTATACGTCTCGGAGGATGAAATCCACACAGGAATTGCAAACAACGGCGAAATCTCACGCATCAGAAAGCTTAAAAATGAGGAGTCAAACTTCACATCTCTCAAGAGGATGATTGACGATACCTACGCCAGTCTGCTTAAGGAGGACGCCATTAAGGAGGATGCACTCATAAGGTTCAAGGGTGATGTTGTTCTCGACATGGCTGGTGATGAGTGCTTCAGCTTCAGGGAAGGCTTCGTTCTTGACCGTGGAAACATCATAATCGACGGTCAGGGATACTCGATTGACGCAAACCATTTCACAAGGCTTTTCACCATCTCGGCTTCAAATGTGACAATCAGAAACCTCACACTTAAAAACGCAAGGGCGGATGAAGGCGGAGCCGTCAAAAACACAGGAAAGGTTAACCTGTCATCGCTTACAATTGAAGGCTGCAGCCAGACCCAAAGTGGAGCCATATTTTTCAATGAAGGAGAAATCACGGCCGAAAGGATATTCATGCTCTCAAACAGGGGCGGGATATACAACAAAAGCGGAAAGGTCACTTTGGACTACATAAACTTCACAGACAACTCCGCTGTCAATATCATCATGAATATGGGCGAAACAATAGTCATGAACTCAAGGTTTGTCGGCAAAAACGCCATTGACAATGACAGTGTGCTTAAATTATGCAACAACAACTTCGACGATGGACACATCCTCAACAGAAAGAATTCCCTTGTAAAGCTCTACAGAAAGACTTCACAAAAGTCAGAGGAAATCCACGAATCCACAAGCCTTGAAATCACAAACAAGGGAAAGATCAAGGCATACAACTTTGAAGGAAACATCATCCCTGCAACATCAATAACCGAAGGAGGCGAAGTGGAGCATTTCACGCAGGACATCGTCAGAAGGGATGAGTTTTTCACCTCAAACTACGAATGGATTGAAATCAAGCTCATAGTGGGCTCAACCCTCAGGGACATGTTTTCGGAGAGAAACTACTTTTCAAACCATGTGTTTTCAGAACTTCAGGACTGGTGCAAGAAAAGGAGGATACTTCTCAGAAACATTGACCTCAAATGCGCATCAAAAAAGAGCATAGACATCATAGATTCCTATATGGATGATGACAAATCATTTTTCCTCTGCTTTATCGGCCAGAAGCAGGACTGGTATTCGAACCTTGAAAAGCAGAGCGTATCGGCAACCCTGCATCCTATGGTGAGGATTCTTCGAGACGTTTCAAACGTGAAATTCGAAAAAAGGACATTATTCCTCTTCAGGCAAAACCCATTTGACAGCGTAAATCTCACGCAGGAGCAGAAATCAATATACTTCGGCAAAGCAGAAGACAGGTCAGAGGAGATTAAACAGTCAGTAACTGATGAGCAGTTCACGGCCTTCGACTATACCTGCCAATGGAACGGCGAGGGAATAGTGGCCGAGCTGGCCTCAAAGGACGGTGTGAGCGGAAGGCTTGAGAACTTTGAGCATGATGGCAAGCCCCTCAAGGACCTGATTTTAGATGAGCTCAAAAGACAGATTGAAGCCGCATTTCCAAACCAAAAGCCATTCAGGTCAGAGGACATCTACTTTGAGGATGCGATGATTCACAATCTTGAAATTGAATTCCGCTCAAGGAGCCTCACAGGAAAGAGACAGAAACTGAGGGAACTTGACTCCAAATTCTTAAATCATAAAAACAAGATCCTTGTGATTCACGGAGGCGAAGGGGTCGGAAAAAGCACACTTCTTGCAAAATGGCATCAGACACTTAAAAAGGACGGCCACAAATCAATAATCAGATTATGCGAAGCTACCCTTAAAAGCAGCACGTTTCAGGATTTATACCTGAGCATAGGCTCTGAAGCGGGAATATTCAACGGGGAGGAGGAAAAGATACGCAGTTCCGTCTTTGAATTCGACTATGATTTCTTCAGCAAGCTGAAGGATAAGGGAGTAGAGGTTCTCATCCTGTCGAATGTGGATAAGATAGGCAAGTTCGCTCCGACAAGGGTTCCGGAAGATTTCTACATTGTGCTTTCATCAGAAGACGATTATGACATAGGAGTTGCCCATGACAGATTGGCTTTGGACGATTTGAAGTCAAGCGAAGTTTCATACGAGTTCATAGCGCCATATCTGGGCATCAATCTGGTCGAGATGAACAGACGTCAGAAAAACACGATTGTGGGAATGCTCAAGTCAAAATCCCCTCTTTTCGCAAGGATTGTGCTCAACGAGATGGGATGCCTCGAGTCCTATGACGAGATAGTCTCGAAGATTTCAAGCTTCGGCGAGACAGTATCGGACGCATTCAAGCGCCTTATTGAAATACTTAAGGAAGACAACATCTACGGCGAGGAGTTCATAGCAAGCGTATTGACCAGACTTGCATTTGCCGGAAACGGACTGAGCGACAGGGAACTGGTTTCAAACCCAAACCAGCAGGAGCTTCTTAAGATATTCCTCAACAGGATTGAGGATTACATCTACATGAAGGACGACAAGTACTATCTCAGGTATGAGGAGTTCAGAAATACGATAATTTCCGAATACAAAGGCCTTGAGGAAGATACAAGACGTGACCTGGTGGACCTTTACAAGGCGTCAATGCTGATGTCTGAAGGGGAGCTGTATCCTTTGATTGTTGGAAGTGACGATCTGCTCCATCAGCTGCAGGAGCTTAAGGATTATAATGGCATTCTTGAAGTGTTTAAAAATGACGAGCTTTTAAGCAAGGTCGAGCCGGATGAGTATGGATTGGAGTACAAGGGAGGAACGTTTTACCCTTATTCCGCCGACAGGCTCAAGCTGAATATAGATGATGCTAATGTCTTAAGGCAGATATCATTGATGCTTCTTGAAAAGACTGATGTGAGACTCAGGGATGCTTTAAACAGGTACAGCGAACCAAGGTATGATTTAAGCTATAAGTTCCGCCAATACGACCCTGAAGAGTTTGCAAGATACAGGGATTCCTTTTACGAAACCACCTCCTATTTCAAGGCGGCTGCAACTTATGCAAAGGAAAGTTTAAAACTCGAAAAGGACACTTCCTTAAATGACGAGTTCAAAAAGAAGTTCAATAAAGATTCAAACTATGTAAAATCATTCCTGATGAAGACTGCCGATAGCGGAGCCGACAATCTGGGATTGTCCCACAATATCGAAGACCTTGCACTTGACGCATTGAACGCATCAAAATTCTAGGCGTAATGATGTGTATGTTTTCTGGATGTTTCAATCGACATTAACATGGCAGAATTGGTCATGTTGAAGGCATTTCATGTCACTTCTTGAATAGAATTTTTTTCCATTAATCAAGTTTCCGGCCTGCAATTCAACATTTTCAAGAACATGTTTCATGGTTGATTTAGGAGGTGTCATGATTTTTCATCATATATGTGGGGGCCATGATTTCAGGCCATGTTTAAAAAATTCATTTTGACTTTCTTTTTCATTTTCAGGGATTCTGCCTTAGTTATAGTATGAAAATTTTTTGCGAGTAAATCGGAATTTTTCACATTTTCCCCCTTTGGAGTGATGTGGAATCTCCGTTTTCAAGTTGAAAAATAATTTTTCAAAAAAGGTTCAAATGGGCTTCGTTTTTCAAAAATAGGCCGTCAGACGTTTACACTTGAAATTCACCTTTAAATTTTCATTTTACTGGGGGTCGGTATTGTGAAAAATTTTGAAAATGAACTCAAAAATGAAGAAAATTTTAGTGAATTGCATTCGCAAAAATATTCAGTGGAGATTATTGGGGTACTAAATGTCGATTAATTTTCAATGGTGCATTTGCCGAGTTGGAAGTGATTTTTGATTTAAAATTCTCAAATGAGATTATAATGCTTTCAATCAGTTAAAAACACTATTTCGTTCAATATCTAGAATTGAATTATTTTCCATTAATCTCTGTTTTCAAGCTTCAACCTCGAATATCCAAAAATCTCCGATGTGGGATGTTAATGTCAAATTCCATCTGGAGGATAATTGGTGAATTTGATATTTTCAATTTATCAAATTTTTGATTTTTCAGTCTTTAATTTCAATTTCAGGGTGTTAATGTCAGTTACTGTATGGAAAAATTTTGCCAGTAAATCCTGATTTTTCACATGTTTTCCATTTTGGGCAGTGTTAATGTGGATTTTTGAAAATTAGGAATTCGTATTGGAAATGTCATTCAAAATCGTTTAATTTAAAAAAATAGGACTCTTCGGCCTTTACACTTGAAATGTACCTTTCCGTTATTGACATGATTTGAACTTCAAATGATTTTGGCGAAAGTAATGGTTTGGTTTGGAGCGATTATTTGAAAATTTTATTTTTCATGAGGAAATCTTTTTTTGTATTTTGGGGTTTCATCTAATTAGAGATATTATTTTTTCTTGTCTCTAAATGTTTCCTCATTCATTTTTCGCAATCTCTCGGCATGATCCTTTTGTAGATTTTTTTTTAGTTCTATAGCTTTTTTCCTTGGCATGAACAACATTGTACCGCCTTCTTAAAATTATATATTTTTTAATATTTAATTTTTTCACTATTCCTTTTTATCCATTTAAAATTATTTGATTTTGTTATTTGTCTAACATCAGTTTCAATACTAACTGTTTCTAATTCAGAGGATATTTTTTGTTTTAATCCAGTTAGTTTAATAGATGTTCTGCTAAATCACAAAAAATCATATTTGACAAATATTCAATGGATTCAGATGTATAAATTAGGGTGTCTTTTTTGTATTTTTCAATAGAATTATTAATAGATTTGCATTGGTTTGTGATTAAAGGTTTGGAAATGTATATTATTTTTTCTATGTGTTCTGATGTGAAGTTATTCTTTTTTAGTTGTTTTTCTAATTTGTTAATGAATTGTTGGTGTGATTCTTCAATGAATCCTTTAACATTTCCTTCAAAATCTTCATTAACGCCTGTTAAAAAGGAATATGCCTCTTTTTTAATTGCAAATACTTTAATGAATGGATCTTCCCAATCCACTCTTGAGTCTACTTCTTCATACACTAATTTCCCATTGTCATTGCATCAATATTTACTTTTTCATGTAATTTCAACTCGCAAGCAATTTCAAAAGTTATTCCGCGCAGATAATTTTCCAATAATCCAAAATATTGTAACTTTTTTTTAACACTAATTAACAATCATTCTATTTTTTTTACTAAATTGTTAAATATTTTATATCAAATATTATAATTTCTTTTAAAATATTTACATTGTTTAAAAAATATGCTGATTTCATTCGATTTAAATCATAATTTATATATAAAATAGCAATCTAAAATAAAAGTATATTCAATGGAATATATTTTTTATAGGGTTTTATTATGAATTACAGAAAGATAATGCTGGCAACGTTGCTGTTGCTAGCGGTTTTAACAATTGGGGCTGTCAGCGCAGCAGGTGATGTTGACGTTGTGGCAGCTGATGACGACGCTGGAGATGTTATCGAATCTCCAGTTGATGAAGAGGTCGTCGCCGACGGCATCGAAGAGGATGTTATGGGCGACGTGCCTGAAGAGAAATACAATGTGACTATGGAGGTCACAGTGTATGACGAAGTATGTTATGATGAAAATGTCCAATTTTGGATTTCCGTTAATGGCGAAGGTCCTGGTGAGGAATTCGACGTTGGCGGTGAGATTGAGGTTTATTCAAACGGCGAGCAGATCGATACTTTGGACGTCGAATATCCTAACTTCTATTATTTCTTCAACCGCTTCGGAGAACATGACTTCAGGGCGGTGTATACCGGAAGCGAACTGTTCAATCCGGCTGAAATCACCTTCAAATATAATATAACAAACTCCATGTATCGCATTTCAACAAACTATGAAGTCGAGTATGGAAGTCGCTATTTCTATGTTTATAGTCCGGTATTGAATCAAAGCGATATTGTAATTACCATAAACGGCAAAAAATTCAATGTAATTAGCGATGAGGAAATGGGAGAATATTACTGCAATGCATCAGAATTGAATTTCGGATTGAATACAGTACACATCTATTATCCGGGCGATAGGAAATTCGGTGAATATTCTGCCGATGCTAATATCACAGTGAAAGCGCCTATCAAATCTGAAGGAAGCGGCATCTGGGGAGAACCTTACAAGTATTATGTCAATCTGCCTAAGGATGCAACAGGTACTTTGAGTGTCTATGAAATTGATTATAATGGGGAAGACGGTGAAGTTTACAATCTACTTGGCAGCGGCGAAGCAAAAGACGGTGTCGCCACTGTTGTATTGAACGATTTGAAAGTGGGCGTAAACCAGCTTTTCGTTTCCTTCAACGGCTCCTATGAGGTTCAGGAAGAGTATTATTCCATGTATATCTCTCCTCTAGTCAATCTTCCAAAATCAATGATTGCCGGCAGTGAGGAATATATTACAGTATCTGTCTCTGAAAATGCAAATGGTCTTGCAGAAGCATTTTACCTGCTTAGTCAGGACTATGAGTTTGAGGGGGATTATGTGGTTTTCGCTACTGCAGAAGTTGTAAACGGTCAGGCTAAAATCCCATTGTCCAGTTTAAACAAAGGCGAATATTCAATTGTGGTGAATTATTACTATGATAAGGTGAATAAGGATGATTTTGACAGAACCTGGCACACCATGTATGTGGTCGACAAATATGACATCAACGTTAACATAACATATGTTACAGAAAAAGCAATAAAGGACAATCCAAGCAATTATGTCGAATTCACCATAGCAAGATATGCCGACGGTAATCTCACATTGTATGTGGATGGAAAAGCGGTGGAAACCACCCAAACAGAGGGTTATGACTTTACAAGATACTTCTACCTCAACACCACAGGACTCGCCCTGGGTGAACACTCACTTTCAGTTAACTTCACAAGCGAATATCAGGGAATGTCCTCAGATTCAGCAAAATTCAATGTGGTTTCAGGAGCAATCTACATTCCGGACAGGATGGTTCTAAACAACAGGACCCACGTCTCAGCAAACGACATAGAAGTTCGCGTAAATGATGATGCCAAAGGAACAGTCACAATCCTGGTTGACGGCAAGACATATCTCACAGAAAAGATTGACGCTGGTGCTACCGAACAGACCCAGTACGTATATTCATTGGCTGAAATTTCCCGTGAAATGCACAACGTGACTGTAATCTATGACGATGACAGATACGGAATCGCCACACAAAGCAAGGAGGTCTTTTTCGGATATGCAATTTCAATGGAAGGAAATTACCTCTATGGTGAAGACAACATCATCGAAGTCTATGTGCCAAGCGATTTGGGAAACGGCGAGTTGACAATAACTGTTGACGGAAAGATAATGGACTTTGTGAGAAACTCATCAAAATTCACAGTCAATCCGTCCAGGCTCTCAATTGGAAACCACACAGTCGTGGCCAAATACTCAGGTGACGATTTCTATCCTGCCGATGAATTCAAATATGTCCTTGAAGTTTACCCTGAAATTCAGCTGGTATCAAATAATATGCTTGTTGGAGATGATAATGGAACCTATCTGATGTTGCCTGATGATGCAAAAGGCAAGTTCAATGTAAAGGTCATAAAGGAAACAGAAGATGAGGAAGGATTTATGGTGAATGTCGTAGTAGACAGCAAACTCGTTTCATTTGAAAACGGCAAGGCATATTACTCATTCGCCAATTTAAGTATTGGGGAATATAATTTCGAGGCTTCATACACCGGTGATGATTATGACGTTGAGGAAGTATCAACCTATATTTGGATTGACTGTGTAGACTGGGGCAGATATTACACAAACCTTGGTGATAACAAGACAATATCCTTCGTTTCAGCTGAAAAGGGACCTGGTCAATTGAGAATTGTTCTTTCAATAATCACAGATGATGATAGTGAGTTTGAAAATGTATACAAAACTGTCGTTGTTCCAATCGTTGACGGCAGGGCCAGCTATTCATTCACAAGTCTGCCGGCCGGCTACTATCATGTCTTTGCAACCGAAGAAACTCTCGACGGAGAAGCTAAAGATTTCCAAAGAGGGGCCTATTTCCGTGTTCAGTATCCATATGGTCAATCCAGCATTGAAAACTCAGAGATCGGCAAGATTGAACCTGTCAGCATAGAATTACCTTCCGATGCCAATGGAAAAGCCACAGTGACAGTATATGCAAACTACTCAAAAGGCGAACCTGACGCAATCAAGACATTCGAAGTCACAGTCGACGGCACAATATCATTTGACTTAAACGAAATAATTGCAGAACCTGGCTTCTACGGATACAGCGTTATCTACAATGGAAACTACGGTGAATTCGAAAGATATTTCCAAGGATTCAGAGTCTCCACACTACCTAAGGTTGCAGCTCCTGAAATTGTAATCGGCGTTGAGGACAGTGTCGTTGAAGGAAGCGACCTTGAAGTTGAAGTGACAGTTGAAGGCGCAACCGGTACTGTCCGCATAAACGGTGAGGAAAAACTTCTAAACAACAGCAAAGCTTCAGCAACCCTCAAAAACGTTAGCGTTGGTGAGTTGCTGATTACAGTCGATTACCTGGGCGATGACAGATACCTGAACTCAACCAACTCCGCTAAAGTCACAGTATATGCCAAAAAGGACGCTGAATTGACAGCTACTGGTGCAGACATCACTGCCGGTGACGTTGCCATAATCAGCATCTCCATCAGCAAGAATGCAACAGGCAAAATCACAGTAAACGGTGAGGAAGTAGCAGTAGTCAACGGAGCCGCCAAATACGAAGTAAAAGACCTGACTGCAGGCAACTACACATATGCAGTCGCATACGAAGGTGATACATACTTCAAGGCGGATGAGAAAACCGCAATGGTTAAGGTTTCAAAAGCCAAAGCAAACATCAATGTCACAGTAACCGAAAAGGTAAAGTTCGGCGATGACGTGGTCATAAACATAACCTCTCCGAAATCCGAAGGAAAGATTACACTGACACTCGACAAGGTCAATTACAAGACTCCTGTTGACAGTGGAGCTGCAAGCGTTTCAATCCCTAACCTTAAGGTTGCAAGCTATGATGCTTTCATATCCTTTGAAGGGGATGCAAAATACCTGGCTGAAAACAGAACAGTTTCATTTACAGTATTCACTGACCCTGAAATCCAGGCCAAGGACACAAGCGTCCAATACACTGCAAACGCCAAATACTCAGTTACAGTGTACGGCACTGACGCAAACCCTGCTCCAAACACTGAAGTCATCTTCAAGATTGCAGGAAAACAGGTCGGAAAAGCAACCACCAACAGCAATGGTGTTGCAACCTACACTGTCAAAAACGTTCCGGGCACATACAAGATCAGCGCAACAGCTCTTGGAAAAACACAAACCAAAAAGCTGACAGTAAAACACATAGTGACCATCAAGACCACAAAACTTAAAAAATCGGCCAAAAAGCTTACTCTGCAGGCAACATTGGCTAAGGTCAACGGCAAATATCT
Organism: uncultured Methanobrevibacter sp.; assembly: GCF_947169325.1. Taxonomy (GTDB): domain Archaea; phylum Methanobacteriota; class Methanobacteria; order Methanobacteriales; family Methanobacteriaceae; genus Methanocatella. Next base: position 48,980 of record NZ_CAMVPN010000001.1, read on the forward strand.
TGCTAAAAAATCAATCACATTCAAAATCAACGGCAAAAAGGTGGCAACTGCAAAAACCAATTCAAGAGGTGTTGCAAAAATCACCATAAAAAACCCTAATGTGGTTAAGAATGCTAAAGTCGGCAATAAGATGACCTATCAGGCGACATACTTGAAGGACACTGTCAAAAAGACTGCCAAAATCTTAAAATAGGGATTCAAATCCCTTTCCTTTCTTTTTTTAAAAAATATTTTTTACATATCATTTTATAAATGTTCAAGCCTATATTATATAATATATAATTAGGGGTTTTGACAATGAAGATTGATAAAATCATATTGATTAGTCTATTATTACTGATTTTAACGTTGGGTGCGGTAAGCGCATCGCAAGACACAGCAATTTCAGACAATGTCACATCTGCCGACGATGTGGATATCGTGGCGGACGATGACGATGATGGAGAAGAGGATTTTGATGAATACGAGTATGGTACAGGAACCGTAAATCCTAACGTGGAAGTGAACTGGCCGGATGAAATAAAGGCAGGGGAATTTGCACAAATCACATTCAAGCTGCCTGAAGACATGAAATCCAAAGTGCTTCTTTTCATTAACAATGAAAGGGTGGACAGCGGTCAGGATGCAAGGGCAAACCTTCCTTACGAGGTCTTTATTGATGAATTCGGAAAGAACACAGTAAAATTCCAGTTCTACGGTGACGACAAATACTCTCCTGTTGCAAAGTCAAAGACATATAATATCAATGATTACTACTTCGACGCCAAAGTCGAAAACGAAAACGTGATCTACGGCCAGGTTGGAACCGCAAAAATCAGCTTCCCGTTCGGAGCAACCGGAACCATAACAGTAGGAAATGAAAAATATCAGATTAACGACGGGGAATCATCCATCACAGTTCCTTTGAAAAATCTCCAGCTCGGAACAAACCAGATACCGGTGTCCTGCTCCTGGAGTGACAAATACGGCTCCAAATCCGCAAAGCTCACAGTCAATGTCAAACCGGGAATCATATATTCTCCTCAAATGAAGTTCAACAATGCCACATTCATCCTAAGACTGCCGGCCAATGCAGTAGGAAATCTTGAAGTCTCAGTCGACGGTGATGTCAAGACATCCAAGCTCACAAATGGATTGGCTGAAATCAGTTTAGACGGACTCGCACTTGGAGGCCACGACTTCAAGGCAAGATACACAGGTAATGACTATGCATGCGAGAATGCCGAAGGTCACTTTGAAATAACTCCTGAGATAATAGTCAACAGTTTCAAAACCCCTCAGGATGAAAACAGCATTCAAATCAACCTTCCAAAAGGCGAAACCGGTAAAATGAACGTGAAGATTTCAAGATTCATTGAAGGTGAAGTGTCATTTGTGGCTGATGAAAAAACAAAAAGTGCACAGGTGGAAGACGGATTTGTAATGCCGCTTTCAACATTCTACTGGGGACATTACAGGTTTGACATCACATACTCTTCAAACAGCGGCTATTTCTATAGCATGTCTGCCGACGGATATGTCAAGGACATCTTTGAAATGAACATTACCGCTCCCGAAACCGTGCTTTCAAATCAGGCAAACATCCCAATCACAGTCGATTTCCTTACTGCAGAAGACGGCTTGATGACACTCTATGTTGACGGCGAATTTTATGACGTTCTCGAATGTGAAGATTTAAATTCACTTGAATTCAATATTGAAGACGGATTCAACACAGGAAACCATAATGTGACCCTAAGCTTTTCTGGAAACAACAGATATTCTCCATTGGAAAAATCAGTGAATTTAGTGGCCACAGATTTGGTGTTCACCATTCCTGAGGCAATCGTAATAGGCGAGAATGATGAAATATCAGTCAAATCACTTCCAAGCGTAACAGGAAATCTGGTCGTGTATGTTGACGGCAAGGAATTTGGTCGTAAAGCAATTAAGAACGGATATGCAAGCGTAAGCATGGCATCACTTCCATTCAAAACTTACACAGTCAAGGTTTCATATGAGAAAGGAAATCTCCCGTCAGTTTCAAAGACAGTTGTCATGAATGTTTCATACACATTCAAGCCGGCTGAAGAGACCGCAGCCTATTCAGATGATGAATTATATGTCATTGACATTCCTGAAGGATTAAGTACAGACAAGCTTGTCGTTAAAGTCGATAATGTCCAATATGAAGTAATCAAAAACGGCACTGAAGTCGGAATCAACGCATCAGGCCTTGAAATGGGAAACCATGTAATATCAATATCACACCCTGGCGAAGGCAATTACTATCCTCTTTCAGTTGAAAAGACAATAAGTGTTGCCGGTAAAATCAACGTGCCTTCAGAAATCAAGATTGGTGAAGACAACCATATTTCACTGGTTCTGCCTAAAGATCCGCAGGGAAGACTGGTTCTCTCAGAATATGATGAAAACTACAAGGTATATGCTGCAGTCACCAGTTTCGGATTCGCACCTTATGGCGACAAGTCAATAGCTGAAATTCCGCTCTCATATCTGGGATTCGGAAACCACAAGATGAAGATAAGCTACTCAGGTACAGACTATGTTGTCGCTGACGAATACAAGGAAATATCAGTAAATCTTGATTTGAAATTCGATAAATACGTCCAATACGGCAAAAAGGCAACAGTGACAATAACACTGCCTTATGCTGAAGGTGCAGTTGACGTTTCACTTGACAGCGAATACTCAGATGTTGTGGAATTCGTAAATGGAGTTGCAACAATTGATTTCGGTAAACTCGGTGTCGGTCAGCATTATTTCGAATTGTCTTATTACGGAAGCTGCGCTTTTGACTATGAAGCTGAAATTCTCGTTTATCCGGCCATAAGCGTTCCGACATCAACAATCATTGACGGCGACAAGGCAATCACCGTGACTTCAGATGCCAATCCTGTCGGAAGCATCATAGTTTACGATGGAGCCAACAAATTGAAATCAGTTGATTTGGATGGTGGAAAACAGTCAATATCACTTGCAGGCCTTTCTGCAGGTACACATAAGCTTTCAATAGTCTATGACGGATGGGACAGTCTTAAATATACTGCAAACTACACTGTAACCGCCAAAAAGGCATCAATATCTGGAAAGGACATGTCAATGTTTTATCTTGACGGATCCAAGTTCAAAGTTCAGGTAAAGGACTATAAGGGCAAAGCGGTCAAAAAAGGTCAGAGCGTCAAGTTTTATGTTGACGGCAAACTTGTCACTACTGCCAAAACCGATGCTAAAGGTTATGCCTCTGTCGTATTGACACACGCTCCGGGCAAACATACAGTCAAGGCAGTGTATAAGGCAACCACACTCACCAAGAAGGTTACCGTAAAGCAGGTCCTCACACTCAAGAAGGTTACAGTCAAGAAATCAGCAAAAAGCCTGAAATTGACAGCAACCCTCAAGAAGGTAAAGGGCAAAAGCATAAACAACGTGAAGATCACCTTCAAGTTCGGTAAACATAAATATGTTGTCTTTACAAGCTCAAAAGGAGTTGCAACAGCAACTGTTCAGGCTAATGTTCTTAAAGCTCTCAAAGTTGGAAATACTGTAAATTATCAGGCCACCTATGAGAAGGCAACCGTAAAACTAAGCGTTAAAGTTGCAAAATAATGATTAATTTCATTATTTTTTCTTTTTTTATTATTATATAGTAGTTGTAACATATTTTATAATATGTACAAATCAAAACTCATTTTAGTTTTCATATTTCTGATGGCTATTTGTCTCTTGGGTCCTGTTGCGGCTTCAGACAGTGTCAATGACACTCAAATCGCCGATGACATTAAGGTTTCATACAATGAATCCGTCTATGAAAAGGATTTGGGATCAATCGACGTTGAATTGCCCGACAACACTTCAGGCAATCTCAAGGCAACAGTCAACAATGTGGAGTTTTACAATGAAAACATATCCTCCTCAGTCAAGGTTGCAATAACAATCCCTAAGGAGGCAATTTCATTATATGTGGCAAACAAGGACTCAGACCATGCTAATTATTTCATCAATCTCTTTTTCAATGACATTAAAATCGCCAACTACACGCTGAAGGTCATGAGGTTTGCACCGAACTACACTGTCGGAGGCTTTGCCGAAGAGATTTTAAGGGATGACCCTGAAGGTTATGTGTCACTGTACTTTCCTGAATCAGCAAACGGCGAAATCAGAATCTACATTGACGGTGAGTATGCTTTCAATCTCACTGCCAGCCACTACACATTCCTCAACCAGACAAGGTTCAATTCCCTGGCTTTTGGAAATCATAACGTCACCATAGTCTATATGGGGGATAGCTATTACAGGAAATTCACTAAAACTTTCAATTTTACGGTGGTGGATATCCTTATGCACGTGCCTAAAAACATAGTTTTTGAACATGACGATTGCATAAGCATAAAAACCATCAAGAATCGTGATGGTATTGTCACTGTCTATGTGGATAATCGACTGGTTTTTAAAGATAAGCTGGAGGAAAATGGCGACCTCATACACTCCCTATTCAAGGACATGACCTGCGGTGAGCATACGGTGGAAGTGAGATACGATGCAGGCAAATTCAGCAGGTCTAAAATCGTTGATGTCAATGCAAGCTACTATGTCGACATCTCCCGCTTCGGCTCATTCATATATGGGGACTACAGCCAGATTATAGCAATCGTTCCGACAGACTTCAAAAAGAGCCTGATTAACATAAGCATAGACTCCGTGCCGTACAAGGACTTCAGCATAGATAATTCAGGATGGATTGAGATTGACGTGTCAAGATTGGATATCGGAAACCATACCTTTGATTTCAGCTTCAAGGGTGATGAGAAATACTTCCCATGGAGGGAATCCCTGAACTTCACAATCCAGTACAAGATCATCACTCCGGCAGCAATACATTTCGATTTGGAAAATGAGGTGTCACTGGTATTGCCAAAATCAGCAAAAGGAAGCCTTGAAGTGTATGTTGACGGTGAACTTTACAAAAGCGCCAAGCTTGTTGGAGGGGAGGCCAAAATAAGGATTGATAATCTGATTCCCGGCAGGTACAATCTCACTGCAGGATACACAGGCGATGATTTTAACGTAAGCGATGAATCAGCAGTGATTGAAATTCGCCCGGAAATCCAGTGTCCGTATGAGATGTATGTCGGAGAGGACAAATACATCACCGTAACCGCCATTAAAGAGGCAAAGGGAAAGGTAATCTTCGCCATTGGCGATGAGAACTACACTGCAGAGCTTGCAAACGGTAAGGCAAGGATGTCACTTAAAAATATCCCTGCAGGAAATTATGACGATGTATGGGCATATTATATTGGGGATAACGGATTTAATGCTACACTCCTTACATTCATTGAGATTTTGCCGGAGAAGATAACATTGACTGCCGTTAAGGTTTCAAGCCAAAACGCCCAGATGAAGGTCCATGTCAACGGAAAGCTTGTCAAAAACGCATATGTCACACTCAAGGTTGACAAGGCCACCAAAAAGGTGAAGACCAATTCAAAAGGCATTGCAACATTGACATTGGCGCCGGGAAAGCACACAATAACCGCCAAATACAAAACCTCAAAGTCAACAAAAACCGTCAATGTCCATGTAATCACATTAAAGTCAGTTTCAGTCAAAAAATCAGCCAAAAAGCTGGTGCTTTCAGCCAAACTCAAAAAAGGCAAGACATTGCTTAAAAACAAAAAAGTCACTTTCAAATTCAACGGCAAGACATATAATGCCAAAACCAATAAGAAGGGCATTGCAAAAGTAACAGTAAAATCAGGGGTTTTAAAAAAGCTCAAAGTTAAAAGTAAAGTAACCTATCAGTGCAGTTACCTTAAAGACACAGTCAAAAAGACTGCTGTAGTTAAAAAATAGTTAAAAAGACGGTTATTCCGTCTCTTCTTTTTCTTTTATTTTTTCCTTAAGATTTTCAATTCCAATAATCATAGTTTTCCTCCTTAGGGTTATTTTTTTGAAATAACTTTGGAGTGTTATTTCACTTATGTTATTCTATGACTTTTTTCATATTTAAATTTTTAGGTATGCCTAAATTTATAATAATGGATTAAATTATATATCCCTAAGATAAACCTATAAGTAATGAGCGAAAAGTACATCCGAGAAAACGTCAACTCCTGCAGTATAGTCAAGAACTCAAAAACATATGCCAAAATTGCCAATCTGGACGATGCGGTATTCATCAGGGATTTACTCATAGAAAACGACTGGAATCTTGATGAAATCCCTCAGACAGTCAAATTCAACGATAATTATCTTGTTTTAACAGTTCTTGATGGGAAAATCCATCTGATTGCCAAATACAAAAGCGAACCGTCACAGGAAACTATTAATAAACTGGTCAAAAGGCATAAAAGAAATCCGAACAACTCCAAATACGGTTTGAACATCACAAGGGTCTTCGACACCTTCGTAATCAAAAAGCAGATTGCAAGTGACGATTACATCTTCGGATATTACGATAATCTGGAGGATGCCCAGTTTGTGAGGAATTTCCTCATGGACCACTGCTGGAACGTAAACGAATTCGACATTGTCAACTTCTGCGATGAAACACAGACATATAAGGTCGTAAAGGTCATTGACGATAAGGTCTATGTCCTTGATTCGTCAAAAACAGATGATTTCGATTTGGATAATGTCTATAGCGAATTCCTCTCGAAAATATCAAAGCACAAGTTAGGGCTGGCCAGTCATCCGCACCTCGATGAGCTTAAAGGCTTGATTGGAGAGCTTGAAAGTGAACTGGGAGTAAAGGCAACTGATGATGTGTGGTCATTTTCGCACATTAACGATGAAAAGTCAGTACTTACGGATGTGATTTTCACCCTAACGCCATTCGAGCAGAGCGTTTATGATGCAATAGGTAATGAAGCCTCAATTGACGATATCAAAAAATCCCTTATCAGATACCGCTCTAAAAACTTCGAGGATAAGATTACAAGAAACCTTGAAAGCCTGATTGACAAAGGTCTTGTTGAAAAAACAGATTCGGGATATAAAAAAACAAATTTATAAATAGCGTCCAAACCAATATCATATTGTATTTGCAAAGGCAAATACTAGTTCTTTTTTGGTTTGAACTATGGGAAATTCACAAGAATTTCCCTTCAATTCAATAATTATTCTCTATCAGACAGCAATTCTCCGGCCACTCCAATGCTTTCCTTTGGATAAGCCTGAACAAGTACGGTTATTGCTTCGATTGGCAAATCATATGCTTTTGCAACAACTTCAGATACTTCCTTAACCATTTCTCTTTTTTTCTCAATACTAATTCCGTCATTTCCAGCTATTGTTATTACAGGCATTTTATCACCAATTAAAATTTATTACAAAGATAGTATAAATAAATTATTAAAAGGTTTTGATATTATGCTTGGTGAAGAAGAACTTGTTAAGGTGTTTCCGGATTTCGCCGATTTGGTTCAGCCGTCCGGAATCGATTTGGAATTGGATAAGATTTATGTGCAGACCTCAGGAGGCTCACTTATTGACAACGAAAAGCAGCTGCCTGAAATTGAAGAGCTTGAAGGCGACATATACACGCTAAAGCCGCATACTGCATATCTTGCAAGCATCAAAAGGAAAATAAAGATTCCTAAAGGCTACACTATGCTTTACCTTCCACGTTCAACCCTCCTGCGATCATTCATCTCAGTCCAGACTGCCGTTGGAGACCCAGGTTTTTACGGAACGCTGATGTTCATGATCTACAATCACGGGGATTTCGAATATAAGATAAAATCCGGTGACAGGATTGCTCAGGCAGTCGTTTTCGACGTTAAGGGCTCAGGGGAGTATGACGGGTCATATCAGGAGAAGGAAGAATGAATGTTGCAGACAATCTGGTCAAAATCCTTGAAGAGGAAGGCATCAAAGAGGTATTCGGAATACCTGGCGAGCAGATAATGCCTCTCTACAAGGCGCTTAGCGAATCAGACATTACACACATTCTCACACGCCACGAACAGGCGGCTGCACATGCTGCAGACGGATATGCAAGGTCAAGCGGAAATGTTGGGGTGTGCATTGCAACGGCTTCTCCGGGAGCATTCAACCTTACGATGGCGGTTGCAACTGCATACAAGGACAACGTTCCGATTCTTGTCATAACCGGTGATAATGAGCTTAAATACAGGGGAAGTGACCATTTCCAGAGCCTGCCTCAGGTTGAAGTCTTTAAAAACATCACACGCGCTTCATACAATCCTTTAAACGGAACCGAAGCGATGTACGTTTTAAGGGCGGCAATCTATGAGATCAAGTCATTTCCAAAAGGGCCTATCCACATCAACCTTTCAAAGGATGTGCTGCTCTCAGAGGAGTTTCAGGACTTTGACTTGTGCTATCTGTGTGAGGATGACATGTCAAATCTCACAAAAGCTCAGGAGCTGATAGATTCTTCATCCAAACCTTTATTCATCCTCGGTGCCGGTGCGATTTCAGAAAAATCCAACATCGAGCGCATTGCACGAAAATACAACATTCCGGTGACAACAACCTTCCATGCAAAGGGCATAATATCAGAAAAGGACGATTTGAACCTTGGATTGGTTGGAATACGCGCAACCCCTCGTGCAAAATACGCATTTGAAAATGCGGACTGCATAGTGGCACTTGGAATTAAGGCCAGCGAAAGAACTTTACCTGAAATCCCGGACAATCTGATTCATGTAAACATAAACAAGGACGTATTGGTAGGAAATTACTCCATTCACGGCAAGGTTTCAGACTTTTTGGCAGAAGCCAGGTTTAAGAAGGTAGATTGGCTTGGCGAAATTCTTAAGATTGATAATAATATCGAAATCGATGGTCTTGACGATGACATGTCACCTCAAGCGGCCATTAAAAGGATTCTTGATAAGTTCGATGACAATGTCATAGTTTCGGATGCTGGAAGCCACACCACATGGACAACCCTTCTTAAAAAATCACTAAAGCCAAGGCAGCTGTTGTTTTCAGGCGGCCTTGCGCCGATGGGTTATGGTCTTCCGGCTGCAATCGGAGCTGCAATCGCAACAGGTGAAAAGATCATTGTCATTAACGGTGACGGAGACTTTCAGATGAACCTTCAGGAACTTGCAACATTAAAAGAGAACAATCTTGATGTCATAGTGTTTATCCTCAACAATTCAGAGTATGGTATCATAAGGCAATGGCAGGAGCAGTTATATGATATGAAACCATATCAGGTCAGCTTGAAAAATCCGGATTTCGTGAAGCTGGCTTCAAGCTATTCAATCGATGCCGTTCGTGTGGACAACATCAGCGATTTGGAATATGTCCTTGAGAGTAATCTGGCAGGTCCGCTGGTGGTTGAGGTTGTCGTTGGAAGTGAGGATATTCCCCTTCCCCGCTAAATTTTTTCAACAAAAGCCTTGACAATTTCATCTATTTCATCCCCTTCATGTAGGGGGGCATAGTAATATTCATTATTTTCTTCATAAATTATTCCGACCGGCCGAAGTTCAGATGAACTTGCCTGGTCATTCAGGCATAGGATCTCCCTTCTGAAAACAAATGTTAGGCCGCAAAGTTCATGGAAAAGGTATTTGTTTTTCACGGTGAAGTTCAGGTGCTCCTCCATCAGATTCTGGATATGCTTATCCATTTCTTATCCCCCTTATTAATGTGCGAACTTCCTTTTTTGAAATCAGCCTGACTGCCGGAGGTATGACCTTAAGCAGATTGATGTCAAGTTCGTTATCTCCTTTCACGTCAATGACGCTTCCATTAAATGAAGGCTCAGCAGACAGTCTTGCCTTTTCATGCGAACTGTTTAAAATAATCATAAGGCTCCAAATGTATCCTATGTATTTGGCGGTGTCCACATAGGAGTCAAGGCCAAAAATGAGATGGTTTTCAAGTCTTGCAACATGAATGCATTTGGTAAATGACTCAAGAAAGTCCTTGAAGTATCCAAAGCACGGCTTGGCCAACTCGAGAATCTTTTTGACGTCGTGCCTTTCATGCTCTCTGTCCTCATCTTCCTTCTTGTCTTCATCTTCATCGGGAATGTGGACTGAGTAGACCTTGATTTTTCTTAAAATAAGTATCTTTAAACATCCCTGGAATTTGGGGCCGGTTTTATCGTAAATGAACGTGATTCGGACCCCCAAATATAATAGGATAATTATGAATAAGATGATTATTAAGATAATCATCCCTAGGATGTTTAACATATATTTAATCCCTATTCTTCGTCGTCTATTTCAATGTCTTTAGTGGTGAATTCCGGTTCAATGTATTCTGATTCGTCATACTCTTCGGTGTCTGAGTTCATGTAGCTTTTAATCAGGTCACTGATCATCAAACCTAAATCGGTCAGTGCCTTGTTGGTGTCGTTTCCTTTGCTTAAGCCAAGTACACGGATGCCGTCTGCACTGGTTCCTTTTTTAGGGATTACTACCATGCATATTGGTTCAACACCTGCACCTGCACCTGCTGCATTTCCTTCATTGCCGATAAGATGTTCTCCAACACCGAATCCGACTCCCATCCTCATTACTGGAATTATGATTTTGTCTTCTGTTTCGATTGGTGAACCGATTACATTGTCTACATTAATTAGTTTGTGCAATTCTTCAACGGTTGTTCTAATGTTTTCTGACATATTTTCACATCCTATTGTTGATTTAATATTTGGCATTAATGTTTAAAATATTTTTATATTGTGCTTTTTTTTCATTGGTTCAATCGTATTAATGGGGTTCATTTCGATGTTAAAGTTTATATAGGTGGAGATATTATATTTAATTAATTGTTTCATTTTTAAATATATGCTAAAGAAAATCGGTTCTTTAATTCAAAAAATTACACTCATAGGGTGGTTTTCAGTGTCAGAGTTTAAAATAAGTGATGTTAATGATAATACTTTAAAAGAGAGATTAAAAGAACAAGCATTGGTTCTAGGTATTTCTGAGAATGATTTAATTGATAAACTTATCTGTTTAGGATTAAAACATTTAATTGATAAAAAAAGGTTTAGTTCTAAGCATTTAAGCCATGATGAAATTAGGTGCATGCTGAAGAAAGATAAGGATAATGATTTCTTAAATGGTGTAGTGTATAATCAAGGGGACATTCAGATTTTGATTAATCTTGTCAGCAGTGCATAGTAACATTCCTTAAGTATTACTTTTCTTACTTATAAGACATACTTTTCAAGTGTAACTTTTCCCTTATAAGATATACTTCAACTGTAAAGACATATGTTTCAAGTGTAACTTTTCACTTATAACTTGTAACTTTTACCATAAGAGGTGCATTTCAAGTGTAACTTCTCAGTTATAACTTATCCTATGTAAAAAATATATTCCTTATAACTTATCATGAAAATTTTCCGCAATGCAAAAAATATATTACTTATAACTTATTACAAAAATCGCTTTCTTAGAAATTATAACTTATAACTAAAATTTCAACAAAAAAAGAAAAGTTGACAGAATCATAAGTATGATTCTGCAATTGATGCAACACCAGCGCCTGCATCGTCGATTACGCCTAAACCTTTCAGGGTCATACCGATAGCGGCGAATGTTTGGGTCAATTCCTTGTAGGAAATGCATCCCATGTGTCCGATTCTGAAAATGTTTCCTTTCAGGTGGTCTTGGCCTCCAGCCAATTCAACGCCGTATTTGTCACGGATTGTGCCTCTGAACTGGTCATCGGTGATTCCTTCAGGCATTTTTACAGCAGTTACTGTTGCAGATGACACTGCCTCATCAGCGAACAATTCAAGTCCTAAAGCTTTAACAGCAGCTACACTTGCTTTAGCAGCTTTGTGGTGACGTGCAACCCTGTTTTCAAGTCCTTCTTCCATAACTATCTTCAACGCTTCGTTCATTGCATATGTAAGTGTAACGGATGGGGTGTATGGAGTTTGAGGTGGAACTTTGTCTCCGCTTTTTTTAGCAGCTTTTAAATCTAAATAAAATGTATTGGTTTCTACTTTGTCAACTGCAGCCCATGCATCGTCGCTTAAGGTAATTGCGGCCATGCCCGGTGGTGCAGCCAAACATTTCTGAGATCCGGTAAGACAGACGTCAATGCCGAACTTTTCCACATCAACATAGTCTCCTCCAAGGGAAGATACGGTGTCCACGATGTATAATGCGTCGTAATTTTTCATGACTTTACCGATTTCTTCGATAGGTGCAGCAACACCTGTGGAAGTTTCGTTGTGGATTACGCTGACAGCTTTGATGTCTTCATCAGCTTCCAATGCTTCTTCGATAGCTTCAGGAGTTACAGCTGTTCCCCATTCAACTGCCAATTCTTTGGATTCTATTCCATGGGTCTGTGCTATTTTCATGAAACGTTCTCCGAATTTTCCGCCGACGACATTTAACATTTTTTCGCCAGGAGCTACAGTGTTGGCAATTCCGGCTTCCATTGCTGCAGTTCCAGATCCAGTTAATAAATAAGAATCATTTGGGGTTTGGAAAACTTTACTCATTAATTCAGTGGTTTCAGTTAAGATTTCACCATATTTAGCGCCTCTGTGGTTAACAACAGCTTTGGACATTGCATTGAGTACTCTTGGGTCTACTGTTGTCGGTCCAGGAAGCATTAATAAAATATCGTTCATTATATTCCTCCGTGTATTAGCTTAATTGCAAGCTATATATATCTCTTGTTTTTATACTTATTAAATATTTTTAATATGCAGATTTATTCAATTATGGGACAATTGAAGGGTACATTTTGTAATTTTGTTCAATTTTATAATGAATTTTTTATATAATGGTTATGATATGTCAAGTTGCATATGATTTAGTGGAAGGTTATTTCCATATTGCTATCGTCTGCATAACTCGAGTGCATGAAAGCTATTTATAGTAGGTTAAATTCTATTAAATATATGATTAAAAGGATTTGCCTGTTTGTTGGGGGACTGTTCATAATGTCCATTGGAGTGGCGTTTTCAATAACCTCAATGCTTGGAACAACTCCAATAAGCTCAATTGCCTATGCTCTGGCACTGATTACAAACATTGACATAGGAATAACCACATTCGTATTCAATGCCGCCCTGATTTTCCTGCAGTTTCTGATATTGCGCTCAAGATTTCAAAAAAAGAGGCTGCTGCAGCTCATCAACTGCGTTCTTTTCGGATATTTCACTGACGTGGCACTCTATGTTGTATCATTCATCCCATTTGACGGTTCTGCAGTGATGTGCACACTTTATCTGATTGCAAGCATCATATTAATAGCATTCGGGATATTCGTGTACATGCCTGCCAATATCGCACCTCTTCCGGGCGAAGGCGTAGTCGAATCAATAGCAATAGTGACAAACTGGAGATTTTCAACAATAAAGATTGCTGTTGATGCATCAATGGTTACAATCGCTCTGGTAATGTGCGGATTGTGGTATAGCAACGTATTTGGAGCTGTATACATCGGTACCGTGATTTCAGCATTCATGATAGGCTTTACATTAAGGCAAATCAACAATCTCTATGCTCGTGTGACCGGTGAGGCCGTTAATGTGGTTAATCAATGAAGAAATTAACTGTTTAATAAAACTAACAATGAATTGAGTATTTTTTTAGCTTGAGGAGTATTTAAATCTTCCATCTCATTTAATTTTTCAATTTTTGATTTGTACTCTTTTTTAATTTTTTCTAGTTCTGCATCGGTTTTTGCTAGTTCTATATCGCTATTTGTTAGTTTTTGATTTAATTCTTTTATTTCTTGGTCTTTTTTTGAGAGTTCATCTCCATATTTATCATTCACGATTTCATCTATTTCGTCTTCATATTCTTTCATGTTCATCATCTCGATTAGTTTATTCTGTTTTTCTGTTCCGTTAACATGTTTTAAAATCATTGTCATTAATATGACTGCAACATCTCTTTTTAATGCTTTATCTGGAATTATTGCATCTTCAAATATACTTGCCAATGTTTCACAAATTGAAGGGGCACGTTCTTTTGAAATATATTTTGGAATGAATGCAATAGAGAGTGCTTCATCATTACTTAATATATTGTTTTGATTAATGTTCTTAATAAGGTTTTTATATTTTTCTAAAAGTTCTTTTTCTGAGAAGTATACGTATATTGGACGAATAATGTCTGTTGGACTTGTTCCATACTCTTCTGGAAAATCAATGGGATCTTTCATACATATTACTGCAGTTAAAAAAGGCAATCCGTATATGAAACTTCCAAATGTTTTGTATTTTCCAAATTTCTTTAAAGTTTCATCATTTATTTTTTCTGATTCTTCTTCAAGATTTATTAACATTTCTCCTTCTTTTACTCTCACGGAATATAATTCATCCATTCTTCCAGTTTCCATATTGGGCAGGACGACTTCTGTGGGATATCTTCTTATATATTCTCCTGGTAACTTCAAATATTGATGTTGGCGTTTTCTAAACGCTAATGATGAATATTTAATCGTTGCATCATTTATATGAAATGGTTTTTTAATTTTCATGATATTCCTCTCATATTTGAAATTTCCGGAAATTTTTTTTAAACTACATTAATGCAAATAATAGTTTTTAACCATTCCTATATAAGCTTTTCAAGCTAAAAAAGCAGTATTGACTTTTGTTTGTAATTTTACGCTCTTAAATCAATATTTATTTTTTCTCATAAACAATAAATTATTTAATTAATTAAAGCTAAAATTAATATCAGTGAGGTTTAAATATGGAATTTGGACTCTGGGAAAAATATTACACAGAAATTCTAGATGATTTTGGGTTTTCACGTGAAAATGATGAAAAATCAGCAAAGCTATTGGATGAAATCCTATCAACCGAAGGATGTTTGACTTTAAATGATCTGGCTGAAATCGTGGGCTTTTCAGACAAGTTCATCGTATTTGGTGCCGGACCTTCAATCACCGAACACATACAGGATTTGAAGGAAAATTATGATTTGAGAGAGTACGTTCTTGTGGCAGCAGACGGTGCAACAACCGCACTGATTGAAGAGAGAATCTCTCCGGATATAGTTGTAACAGACCTTGACGGAAACCTTGATGACATCATGCTCGCCAATATCAGGGGAGCCAATATAGCAATTCACGCTCATGGAGACAACATTGAAAAGATAGCTTCCTTGACTCCATTTTTCAACAACGTATTGGGCACAACCCAGGCTCAGCCTATAGGAAACCTCTACAACTTCGGCGGATTCACAGACGGCGACAGGGCAATATTTCTCTCAGTGGCCCTTGGAGCATCACAGATCATCCTTGCCGGAATGGATTTCGGTGATGTGGTTACAAAGTATTCCAGACCTAACTTGGAAAACGCCCTGGAGAAGGCTGATGACTTCAAAAGGAAAAAGCTCATCTACGCCGAAAAGTTCACCGACTGGGTGGTTGAAAACGAAAACGTTGAAATCATCAACATGAAAGAATAATTTTTTATAATAATTTGTATATAAGTAGATAATATGGGAATTGAAGATATTTTGATGTATGATGAAAGCCTTTTTAATAACATAAACGCTTTTGACCCGGATTATATGCCTCCGAACTACAATTTCAGGGACACTCAAATGGAAGGCATGGCAATGGCAATAAGGCCTGCCATGAGAGGAGGCCAGCCGTCAAATGCAATCATATTGGGCTCACCGGCAACAGGCAAAACAACAGCCATTAAGAAAGTCTTTGAAATGGTTGAAAAGACTACAGAAAAAGTCATATGTGTTTATGTCAACTGCCAGATTCATACAACCCGTTTCGGAATATTTTCACAGGTCTATAAAAAGGTATTCGGATACCTTCCCCCTGAAACCGGAATTCCGTTTTCAAAAATATATGCCGAAATCATGAAAAATCTTCAAAAAAATGAAAAGTCCCTGATTGTAGCATTCGACGACATCAATTATCTTTTCCAATCAAAAAACGCAAACAAGGTAGTGTACGATTTGCTCAGGGCTTATGAGGAATATCCTGGAGTCAGAACATCTATTTTTGCAATCCTCTCTGATTTGGAGTTCAAGTATGCCTTTGACAAGAACGTCAATACCGTGTTCATTCCTCAGGAAATCATGTTTCCGCTTTACAAATACTCCGAAATCGAGGACATCCTAAGGGACAGGGCAAAGGCAGGATTTTTCCCAGGAGTGCTGAGTGATGACATTCTGGAGCAGATTGCCATGTATACGCTGGAAAATGGTGATTTGAGAGTTGGAATCAATCTTCTGAAATCATGCGGCAATATTGCGGAAGCTTCAGCAAGCCGTGAAATAACTCAGGAGCACTTCGACAAGGCCATAGACTCATTGGTTTCCATCAACGTTTCCGAAACATTGAAATCTCTCAACGACGTTGAAAAAGAGCTTTTGAAAATGATTGTTGACTATGATGGCATATATACGGCAGGAGATCTTTCAGAGGAATACAAACAAAAGACAGGCTCCAGTTATGCGTCATTCAACAGGACCCTGGAAAAACTTGAATTCGTAAGATTAATCGATACCAAATTTACAGGAAAAGGATCAAGGGGTCAATCCAGGCAAATCATATTGCGCTTCAACCCCGAAGATTATCAAATCTGACCTTTCCTGGGGAAATTAGTTTCTGTTAACATTAGAGTGTTTGCATGGTAAGCTCATCTAATGTGCAGCTAAGGGTTTGGTATTGTAAAATCAATTAATCCTAGATAATAAACGGATTTTGCGCTGCTACAACAGAAATAACAGATAAAAGTAATGCTGCTATGACCACGAGCATTACCATGCAAGATTGAACATCTAAACCGCTGTATAAAACTTCATCTACTATTGAACTTCTTTTTCTTAAGTCCGCTTGAATTGTGGTGTCATTATTATTTCTCAACATTTTTATCACTATATTTTAAATTGTTTGAAGTCCATATATAAACAAAAGGCGAGAGAGCATTTGAAAAGTATTATTTGGAGGTAAATTTTCATGAAAAAATATGATTATTTCGAAGTAACTGCCGACATTGGCATTAAGGCATATGGTAATGACCTAAATGAAGCCTTTGAAAATGCAGGAACTGCAATGTTTAATATCATAACGGATACAAAGGATGTCAGTGCTGAAAAGGAAATATCATTTGAAATAACCTCTGAAGACGAAGTTTCGCTTCTCTATGACTATTTGGAGGAGTTGCTGTTCCACCACGAGATAGAGTTCATGTTATTCAACGAATTTCATGTAAAAATTGATGAAAAATTGAATTTGAAGGCATCAATAAAAGGAGAGGCCATCGACTGGGACAAGCATGAGAGAAAAACCGAAATAAAGGCAATAACCTTCCATAAGATGGAAGTCATAAAAGGAGATTTCGTTGAAGTCCATGCAATTTTGGATTTATAACTATAAATAATATAGGTAACATAAGTGATATTATGAAAAGGACAAGAACCGTAACAAGAAACTTTGAGATGGCGATGGGTCTCATAGGGTCAGTCATAGGAGTGTTTTCAGGTTCCTTCCTGATATTTTTGGAACACATTGGCCAAGCACACGCTCCATTTTTAGGCATAGTGGCTATTATAGCATCCGTTTTAGGTTTTGCTTCTTCATACTACGTTAAAAAGAATCATGAACTTGCAGGCGTAGGATTCATAGTTGCAACAATGTTTGTTATAATAGGTTCTGATTACATCAACATTTTAAGCGCATTATTCCTGATGCTTGCAGGTGTATCCGCTCTCTTTAGAAAATAACTCTTTTTTTACAATATTGATTTTTTCTTATATTATTAATCTGATGGATATCAAAACCTTTTTTAAGTATTATGTTCATAGTATATCTTAAATTGAAATTTCAAGTAAAATTACTTCTATTTGAAGTCAATTTTCTCACGTGAGAACAATATTTCAAAGTCAAAGCAATTTTATGCTCTGACGATAATTTTGCTAATTGTTGAAATAATGTTTGATTGGAATGAATTTGTATTATTGGGATATTTGTTGCTTATGAAGGATGGAGAAGGATATGTTTAAAAACGATTTAAAAAAGAAATGGATTATGCTTCTTTGTTAAATGAGGATAAGGGGTTATTTGAGGAGGAATTTTCTAGTTTAATTGATGATTTTCCTTTTGAAGATTATGAGGAAATTCATGATTTTTTCAGTGAAAATAGGGGGCTAATCGTTATTTTGAAAAAAACCAGGCCTCTTTTAGAAAAACATGTCCCATATGCCTCATTTCATTTGGAATTGGATGTTGATCCATTGGTTACTCCACAATTGCTTTTGGTTGTTAAAGCATTGGATTATGATTTCAATAATGGATTTAAGGACTATATCAAATTCATTGACAGTGAACTTGATGATTTGCTCTTAAAACTTAATTTGAGTAGGAAATTTTTCATATTTGATACCAGCTGTAATGCTGCTGGAAAATCTGCTTTAAGTCTTAAAGAAGTTTCCAGACATTATTCCGGATATTATAATCAATAATTTCTGCTTTTTTTCATATTGCATTTACTAATTGAAAAGAAATATGCAATTTTACCAAAACATTATTTAATCGTCACATATAAATATTAATACATAATATTTTAGTGATGCTTATGACTATTAAAGATGAAATTAAAAAAGTTAGGGATAATGTTTATGAAATTCCGGGCTCTTACAACAAGAAAATGAGGGCTTCCGGAAGATTTTACATTGCTGATGAATTTTTTGAAGATCTGGAGGAAGGAGCAGTCGAACAGATTGTTAATGTGGCCTGCCTTCCGGGTGTTCAAAGGTACTCAATCGGACTGCCGGACATCCACTTCGGATATGGATTCCCGATTGGAGGCGTTGCAGCATTCAGCATGAGAAATGGTATCGTATCTCCTGGAGGTGTCGGATTCGACATCAACTGCGGAGTCAGACTCATCAAAACCAATCTCACAGTAGAGGACATCGAAGAGCAATTGGATGAGCTTACAGAAAAGTTGTTTAAAAACATCCCGTCCGGTGTCGGAAGCAAAGGAAGAATAAAGCTTGACGAAAACCAGATTAACGATGTGCTCGATTACGGTGCTGAATGGGCAGTAAACAACGGATACGGATGGCCGGAAGATTTGGAAGTTCTTGAAGAAAACGGAAGAATGGTCGACGCCGACTCAAGCATAGTTTCAGATAAGGCTAAAAAAAGAGGAATTCCGCAACTGGGTTCACTTGGTTCCGGAAATCACTTTCTGGAAGTCCAGTACGTTGATGAAATCTACGATGAAGAGGTTGCAAAGGTATTCGGACTTGAAAAGGGAATGGTTGTCGTAATGATTCATTCAGGTTCCAGAGGCTGCGGACACCAGGTATGTTCAGATTACCTTAGAGTAATGGACAAGGCCTACAAAAAATACAAAATCCAGCTTGATGACAGGCAACTTGCATGCGCTCCTCTTGATTCAAAAGAAGCTCAAAACTACATTCAGGCAATGGCGGCAGCGGCCAATTATGCATGGGCAAACAGACAGATGATGACTCACTGGATTCGTGAAACCTTCGAGGACGTCATGGGAAAAACCGCAAAGGAAATGGAAATGGACATTGTCTATGACGTGGCCCACAATATCGTCAAGATGGAAAGACATAAGGTATTTAACCGTGAAGAGGACTTATTGGTTCACAGGAAAGGAGCAACCCGTGCATTCGGTCCTGGAAGAGAAGAAGTTCCTGAAAAATACAGGGATGTCGGACAACCTGTGCTTATTCCAGGTACAATGGGAACAGCATCATATGTATTGCACGGAACCGAAACTGCAATGGAAGAGACTTTCGGCTCCACCGCACACGGTGCTGGAAGGGTGCTTTCAAGATCAAGAGCTAAAAAGGACTTCAACGCAGATGACATTACCAATGACCTTGCTTCAAAAGGCATTAAAATCAAGGCTACAAGCAAAAGCGTGATTGAAGAGGAAGCTCCTGGTGCATATAAGGATGTAGACAGTGTAGTCAGAGTATCTGACAGTACAGGAATCGCAAAACTGGTTGCAAAGGTCAAACCATTATCAGTATGTAAAGGGTAGTTTTAAATGATCGGCATAATCGGCGGCAGCGGAGTATATGAAATCACTCAAAAGGCAGACTCCTGCGAGCAGAAATTAATAAAAACAGATTATGGGGAAGTGGAAGTTTCCCTTCTGGAGATATTTTCAAAGAAAGTGGCATTTATCCCTCGCCACGCCAAAGGACACTCCATCCCTCCACATAAAATTAACTTCAGGGCAAACATTGATGCATTAAAGGCAGTAGGTGTCACTAAAATTATTGCAACAAACTCTGTGGGCTCAATGAACGAAAACATGCCTCCTGGCTCTTTCGTAATACCTGATGACTTTCTTGATTTCTCACAGAACCGTGCAAAAACATACTTTGAGGACAAGGTCGTCCATGTGGACGTGACAGAACCGTATTGCCCATCCATAAGGGATGCATTGGCTGAATGCGGTGACGTTATTCTTGGAGGAACATATGTCTGCACTGAAGGGCCAAGATTCGAGACTCCTGCAGAAATCAAAATGTTTAAGATGCTTGGAGGAGACCTTGTCGGAATGACAGGCCTTCCGGAAGTCACACTGGCACGAGAAAGGGAAATGTGCTACAATTCAATATGCATAGTCTCCAATTACGCATCAGGAATATCCGAACATGAGCTAACCATTGACGAAGTCTTTGAAATGGTTGCAAAAATGGAAGACGAGCTACTTGAACTGATTTATAATTTTATAAAAAACGTTGACGAGTCAAAAGATTGCATGTGCCGCCACGCATTGGATGGTGCAGAGGTTTAAATATCACAATTATTGATGTTTCCATTAAAATGGTGAGGTCATGACAAACAGGATGGTAGTGTTCTTCTGCAGGCATCACAAATTCAGGGAAGTTGAAATAAGCGGCGTATTCGACATGGACTTCTTTGAAGAGGAAGGTGCTGTCAAATTCTATGACGCAAATCATGAGTTAAAACAAACAATTCCGCCAAATCCCTATGATAAGGATGATGATTTTGAATTGTGGAATGCCTTCAATCAGCTGTCCGCTTACATACGTCTTGACAGGGATTTTGAAGAACTTCTGGCAGAATGTATCTACGGAATTGAAAATCTCAAAAGGTTAGGTTATAATCTTGAAATGGAAGCATTGACATGGGAGTAATGATAAAATGAGCAAAGTTATTTTACTGAACGCATCTCCAAGGGCAAACTCAAACACCAAAATCGTGCTTGAAGAGTGTGCAAAGGAGATAGAAAAGGAAGGAGTCGAGGCTGAAATCATTTCACTAAGGGGAATGAAAATCCAATCATGCATAGCATGCGGAAAATGCGCAGAAACTGGAAACTGCGTGCTTCCGGATGGCCTTGATGAAATCATCGAAAAAATCCGGAATGCAGACGGATTCATCCCTGCAGCGCCGGTGTATTTCGGAACAGCAAGAGGCGACATAATGGCCGCACTTCAGAGAATCGGAAAAGTGTCCCGTGGAGGAGACAGGTTCCTTGACTGGATGGTCGGAGGCCCGATTGCCGTTGCAAGACGTGGAGGAGTCACATTAACGCTTCAGGAAATGCTGATGTTTTTTGCAATCAACAACATGATTGTTGCAGGAAGCACATACTGGAACATGGTTATTGCAGGAGCGGAAGGAACCGCAATGGAAGACGAAGAAGGAATCCAGACAATAAGGCTCTTCGGCGAGAACGTCGCTAAAATCATCAAAAAGGTAAGGGATTAAAATGAGATTGGCTGTTGTATCATCTGATGGAGAAAACGTGGATTTGCACCTTGGAAAAGGCAGTTCCCTTTATATTTACGATTATGAAGATGAACTGACCTTTGTTGAACACAGGACCGTTGACATTGATGTCGAATCAAAGCATCAGGGAAGCAAAGTGTTGAAAGCATGTGAAGACTGTGACGTTTTGATTGCTGTTGAATATGGTTTTAAATCAAAAATTAAGGCTGAAAATGCAGGCATCAAACTCGTAACCGATGAAGGTCCTGTTGATGATGTCTTAAAAAGGTACATTGACCACTACAACTTCATGAAAAATTAACTTTTTTTCATTTCTTTTTTCGATAATCTTTATATAACATAAGTTATATAATATATCATGTTGCAATATAACAATTGTGATAATCAATGATGGGGGGATAATGTATGTGTGAAATTTTTTGTTTTAACTCTAATACGCCAAAACAAGTAAATGAATGTTTGGAATGTTTCTATAATCATTCCGATCAACATCCGCATGGATGGGGATTGGCTACAATGCAATCTGATGAATTTGTTATAACTAAAGAGCCTATAAAAGCAACATGTAGTCAACATTTGAAAGATATATTATCCAACCCCGTTGTTGGCAAGAATGTATTCGCTCATATCCGATTAGCAACTGTTGGTGAAATTATATCTCCCAATTGTCACCCTTTTACGGAAGCTGATGATAACAATAGGTCTTGGATGTTGATACACAACGGAACCATATTTGACTATCCCGAACTTGACAGATACAAGAATGTTGAGAATGGAGATACTGATTCTGAGCGAATACTTCTCCATATAATCGATAAGGTTAATGAGTTTGAAGATGCTAAAGGGGGATTATCTACAATTAAGGAGCGATTTAACTTATTAACTGAGATTGTATCTGATCTGTCCAAAAACAACAAGCTTAATTTGATGATTTATGATGGGGATTTGACTTATATCCATTCGAATATGAGAAAATCTCTTTATTATCTGAAAAATGATGACGGCTTTTTAGTGGCCACAACTCCATTGACTGACGATGACGGCTGGCTTGAGGTTGAACTGAACAAGCTGTTTGGCCTAATTGATGGAAATATCATTTTTGAAAGCGAAGAGCATGATAATGAATTTATTTTAACAGAAGTGCATGAAAAAATTTTACAGGATTACTTGGATTCATTGAATGGGGAGTAAATATGCTAGAAGGGGAGATTACTCAAAAGATGATTCGAAGCAAGCTCTATGAGGAGTTTATTAAGCCAACGGATCAAATAAAAAATTTCATTGGAGTCGAAATTGAAATTCCAATAGTAAATCTTAACAAAGAGGCGGTAGATTTTGAAGTTGTCCATAATGTCACATCAGAATTCAAAAAGCAATATTCTGATTTTAATGATGAGGGAATAGATTATGACGGCAACACCTTCGCCCTTAAAAACGATGGAAATGATGACATATTCTGCTATGACTGTTCATACAACAACATAGAATTTGCAATGGGCCGTGAAAAGGACCTGTTTTCAATTCATGAGCGCTTTTGTGAATATTATACATTCACAAAAGAAGCATTCGAGCAGTATAATCATACATTAACTGGAATGGGGATAAATCCTTATAGAAAATATAATAATTTCAGCCCAATTCCTTCCGAAAGATACCTGATGCTTTATCATCATCTGAAATCCTTTACACGCTACGATGACCTTCCGATGCATTTTCATAAATATCCGGAATATGGAATGTTTTCATCCGCTTCACAGGTGCAGCTGGACGTTTATCGAGATGATTTGGTTAAGACAATCAACGTATTTTCAAAAATAGAACCGATCAAGGCATTGCTGTTTTCAAACTCCGTGCTTTTTGGTGCAAAGTCCCGCAAGGCATGCTGCCGTGATGACTTATGGGAGTATTCCACTCATGGGATAAACCCTCATAACGTGGGCATGTACGATGTTGATTTCAAGGACTTAAATGACCTTGGAGCATATATGGAATCGTTAAATATGTATTGCGTAATGAGAGATGGCGCATACATCAACTTCGAAACAATGAACCTGAGGGATTACTTTTCAAAGGAATCCATAACAGGTGAGATTTATGACAATGGGACATATAGGAAAATTGAAATAAAACCCTGTTTGGATGATATTAAATATCTAAGGCCATTCAAGTTCATCAACTTAACTTTCAGAGGAACTGTTGAGTTTAGAAGCGTATGCACACAACCAATTAAAGATTCAATGACTGTGGCAGCATTCCATTTGGGTCTTAAGGATAAATTGGATGAACTGGAAGAATTAATTAGTAATGATAACATAATATATCATAAGGGATACACAGCAAGTGAACTTAGAAAACTGTTGGTATGTGACGAAATACCTTCTTTCATTGATAAGGGAGGTTTATGCAAGCTGACCAAGGAAATTGTCGATTTAGCTGATGACGGCTTAGCGGAAAGGGGAATCGGTGAAGAGAAATTCCTGAAACCGTTATATCTGCGCATCAAAAAACATACAAATCCAGGAAAAAACATTATAGAATCATTGCAAAAGGGAGTATCTATAGAAAAGTTAATAAATGATTATGGTACTATTGATTGTGGGATGTGAATGAATTTATTGAATCTATCAAAATTATCAACAGATGAATTATTGGCTGGTTCATTTGGGATTGAATGGGAGAGCTTAAGGGCTCGCGGTGAAGGTGAGTTGTCTTTAACGCCGCATCCAAAGGTTTTCGGAGATAAGCTTACAAATCCGCTGATTACAACTGATTTTTCGGAAAGCCAAATTGAAATGATTACTCCGACATTTGACACTATAGACAAGGCTTTCGATACTTTTTCCCTGTTGGCTGACCTGGTCAATTCATCCCTTCCGGATGATGAATATCTCTGGTTTCAGTCAATTCCATGCATACTGCCTTATAATGATAAAATACCGATAGCGCAGTACTCCGATGAAGGAATGAGTTCTCAAAAATACCGTGAAGAGCTTGCTAAAAAGTACGGCGTCAAAAAGCAGATGATTTCGGGTGTTCACTTCAACTTTTCTTTTGACGATGATGTTTTAAGGAAACTTCAAAGGATTTCAAACTCTGATTTGAGCTTTCAGGAGTTCAAAAACGAAGTCTATCTTAAAATCACCAGAAATTACCTCCGGCACTGCTGGTTGATCATATATCTTACAGGTTGCTCAATAGGTTCTCACAATACCTTTACAAAGGACTGCATTCACTTGATGGATGCAGAGGATGATTACGGAAGCCATTATTCAACCAAAGGGCCTTCATTCAGGAATTCTTCCTGCGGATACAAGAACCTCAAAAGCTTATATCCTTCATATGCATCAGTTGAGGATTTCATAGCTGATGTTGAGGGATTCATCGAAAAGGGCGATCTCTCAGAGGCAAAGGAACTCTACACCCAAATCAGGCTGAAGCCGAAAGACCCTAAAGACTATTTAAATTCATTAAAAGAAGATGGGATACAGTATATTGAAATAAGGACATTGGACATCAATCCGTTCTATCAGTGCGGTCTTGTAAGACATGACATGAAGTTTCTGCACATGTTCCTGCTCTATATGCTCGTCAAGGACGAGTCATCATATGAAAAATGGCAGGAGGAAGCTCGAATCAACGAAGAGAATACTGCAGAGATGGCTTATGATGAGTCAATGAGACTGATAAGGGACGGTGAGGAAGTAACATTTAAAAGCTGGGCTTCAGAAATCATAAATGAAATGTATGGGATGTGCGAGGTCTTCGGCATCGACGCAGGAAGGCCGACACTGAAGATGATGTGCAACCGCATAAGGGACCCAGGTCTCACATATGGCCAGAGACTTTTGAAAATGATTAGGGAAGATGGCTACATTAACACCCATGTGAAGCTTTCCATAAACAACAAAAGGACAAGTGTCAATAATATCAAAAATGTCGACCCGGATTCATACAAGGGTTTCGGCAAGTATGTAAATAGCGCCCTCAGGGGCAAATATTATCCCATATGCTTCTTTTAGAAAATATATTGTAAACTTTTTTCGAGTCTATTGTAGCATTTTTCAAAACCTCTTCTAAATGGGTAATTTTCCAATCGGAGCATTTAAATTCGAGTTTCATGAGGTCTTCTGAAATGGTTGAAAATTTTATTTTTCAAATCATTTCCAAATTTTCGCCTAATTTTTAAAAATTCAATAATCTTTATATATCATGAATAAAATATGTAATTATAACCTTTATGGGCGGGTTTTAAAAATTAAAACTTAAATTACAAATATTTCTTTAAATAAAGAGAGTACAACTCTCGATAGTCGAATAAACGATTATAATTCAATACTAATTTATAATCGTTTTTTGGGTTTATTTTGTAAAGTATTTCATAAACTACAAAATTTAAGGCTATTTTTAAAATTTTAATGGCGTTACGCTAGATTATTAGATAAATTTTATTAACGGTAGATATAATGGCAAAAGCAAAATCAAGACGTAGAGTACGTGATACATGGAAAGAAAAGTCCTGGTACACTATCAAAACACCAGTGAACTTTGAAGACAAAGAAATCGGAGAAACTCCAGCAAAAGATCCAGAACTTCTCATTGGAAGAGGTGTAGAAGTTACCATGAGAGAATTAACCGGAGACTTCTCAAAACAATACATCAAACTCAGGTTTGAAATCGACAACGTTGCAGGAGACGTTGCAAACACAAAATTCACAGGTCACAAAACCACAACCGATTATGTCAGAAGCATGATTAGAAGAGGAACTTCAAGAATCGACGCTTCAGCAATCGTAAAAACAAAAGATGACCGCAAATTAAAACTCCAAGTATTGGCTGTAACCATCAGAAGAGCTAAATCTTCTCAACAAAGATACATGAGAAAAACAATCGAAGATTTACTCATCGAAGCAGCAGCTGAAAGATCATTCGACGATTTGGTAAAAGTATGTGTCAACGGTAAATTGGCATCTGAAATTTACCACAACGCTAAAAAGATTTACCCTCTCAAAAGGGTTGAAATCATCAAAAGTAAAGTAATCAAATAGGATTGCTTTTCACTTTTTTTCTTTTTTTGTTTCTATTGTAGAATGAATACTTTTTATTTAATTTTTTCATATTTTTTCATATCTCTTTTTCTTTAGTGACATTTTTTAATTTTTTGTTTACTTTTCTTTAAAAATTCTGAAATTTTTTTAATATTTTTTTAATATATTGGAAGAAAAGCATTATATATGTTATATATTATATATATGTACTGTATCGTCAGTTTTGAATTATCGTGAAAGTAAGATAAAAAAATTGAGGTTAATATTCATGAATAAAAAACAAATATTTCTTAGTATTTGTTTGTTCATAGTGTTTTTTTCTCTGCTTTCCGTTGCCTCAGCGAGTGACACGACAGATAACGTCACTATTACGGCCGTTAGTGATGATTCAAACACTATTTCTGTAACAAACAATCAAGATCATAATCTGGGAGCTAGCCCCGGATTCACTAGTTTAAATACTACAATTTCTGATTCTCAGGCTGGGGAATCCATCACTTTGAATGAAGATTATTCCTATTCAGACAGTGATGGCGATTTTTCCGAAGGGATTATTATTGATAAGAGTATAACCATTGATGGACAAGGTAATACTATAAATGCACAGAAAAAGGCTTCTATATTCAATATCCAGGGTAACTCTAAGGTCATTTTAAAGGATATAATTTTTAGTAATGCTTTTGGTGTTAACGGTAGTGCAATCAAGCTTGATCCCTCAACACACCTTGAAATCATAAATTGTAAATTTAATGATAATGTAGCCCAAATGAGCGGGGGTGCTATTTACGTATCCAATTCAAGTTCACTAACCTCAAACTTGATTATAAATGGTTCAGAATTTAATAGAAACTCAGCACGCTTTGGTGGGGCGTTATACTTAACTGAAAATTCTCACGAGTTATCTATAATCGAAAATTCAAAATTCATAAAATGTACTTCAACAGGCGACGGTGGAGCCGCCTATATTAGTGCAGATAATGTAGAACTGAAAAGTGTGGTATTTCAGGACAACGTCGCAGGAGACGACGGTGGTGCTGTATACTGGGAAGGAAATAACGGTATCATTATTGATATCGCTTGTACAAACAACAAAGGAAACAGCAGCGGTACATCAAATACCCGTGGTGGGTCAATTATCATTACTGGATCAAACATCACTGTTTCCAACTCTAAATTCTCAAAAGGCTCTTCTTACGCTAATAGGAATAACACTACTAGAGTTGATGGTGGAGCCTTATTCGTAACAGGTAATGATGTAACTATTAAAAACACTACTTTTGACCAGTGCAGTGCTGTCAATAACGGTGGTGCAGTATATGTAATCGGAAACAATGCCGAAATTATTGAATGTACATTT
Source organism: uncultured Methanobrevibacter sp. (assembly GCF_947169325.1). GTDB lineage: Archaea > Methanobacteriota > Methanobacteria > Methanobacteriales > Methanobacteriaceae > Methanocatella. Next base: position 77,084 of record NZ_CAMVPN010000001.1, read on the forward strand.
ACTAAAAACACAGGTTCAGACGGTGCGGCATTATTTATAAATGGTACTGGCTGTAAATTAATCAATTCTACCTTTAATGGCAATACTGCTAATGATGACGGTGCTATTTTCTGGCAAGGTGATAACGGATATATGTATAATATCACCTGTGTTAATAACAAAGGAGTAAGTCAAGGTTCAAATTCCCGTGGAGGTACAATCTGTCTTACAGGAAACAACGTAACTGTTGCAAAATCACGATTCACTTCTTCTGTTGCTACAATCGATGCCGGTAAAAACTCTTCTAAAGTTGATGGTGGAGCATTGTTCGTTACAGGTAATGATGTTATTATCATTGACACCACATTTGATAAATGTACTGCAGCCAATAACGGTGGTGCCCTATATGTCATTGGAAACAATACTGAAATTATAAACAATACATTTACCAATAACAAAGGTTTGGACGGTGCAGCATTGTTTGTAAATGGTACTGACTGTAAATTAATCAATTCTACCTTTAAGGACAATATTGCAAATGATGATGGTGCAATCTTCTGGAATGGTGACAATGGATATATGTACAATATCACTTGTAACAATAACAAAGGAATAAGTGAAGGAAACTCCAGTACTCGTGGAGGTACAATCTGTCTTACAGGAGACAATGTAACTGTTGTTAAATCCAGTTTCACTAAGAGTCAGGCTAATATAGGCAAAGATAAAGATGCTTCTAAAGTCGACGGTGGAGCCATATTCATCACAGGAAATGATGTAAATATTCTTGAAACTTCATTCTATGAGTGCTCAGCTGCACATGATGGTGGAGCATTATACATCATCGGAAACGATACTCAAGTCGTAAACTGTTATATCTATAAGTCTTCAGCCAGCGACGGTGGAGCATTATTCATAAATGGTTCCAGAATCAATCTTTTAAATTCCTCTACAGTTCAGAATTCAGCTGAAAACGGAGGGGCAATATATATTGAAGGACATGATGTTGTCATCTCAGAGTTACAATCCTCTTCAAACAATGCTAATACAAGAGGGGGTTCAATTTATGTTGAAGGATATGGGGCTTATATTGATAAATCCACATTTACAAGTAACACTGGCCTTATCGGTGGAGCTATCTACATTGCAGGAGATGATGTTGTTGTAGATAATTCCTCATTCAAATCCAACAACGGTAAAGGTAAGACAACTGCTGATGGAGGTTCCGGTGGTGCAATTTATATAGATGGTGAAGGAGCAACCATTTCAAACTCTGATTTTGATTCAGGTTATGCAGTTCGTTATGGTGGTGCCATTGCAGTATGGGGTGCAAATGCAAACATTACCTCTAATGAATTTAAAGATTGTTCTGTAAATGAATTTGATGGTGGAGCAATATTTGTTAAAGGTGTAAATGCAACAATATCAAAATCCAATTTTTCCGGAGACACTTCTAAAGTAGGTAATGGAGGAGCTATTGGTGTTGAAGGCGACGATGCCCATATTTTAGATTGTAATTTCACTGCATGTAAAGCCACATCCTCTAGTTCTCGTGGTGGAGCCATTGATATTCAAGGACATCGTACAATCGTGGATAACTCCATTTTTAAAGAATGTTATTCTCCTAATGGTGGGGATATTTATGTATTCGGTAATAACGTAAAAATGCAGAATTCCCTATTTGATTCAAATACTGCTGTTAAAGGTGGAGCTATTTTCGTTTGGGGTTGGGGTGCTGTAATAGAAAACTCAAATTTCACAAACTGTAATGCTTCTGAGAGCGGTGGGGCTATCTATACCACTCAAAGTGGAGGTACAAATATTGTAAATGACAATTTTGACAGTTGTGCTGCTATAGGTACTTCCAGTTCTAATGGTGGTGGGGCCATTTATGTAGAAGGTCCTGATACACATATTGCTTCATCTAACTTCACAAACAATCGTGCTAATTTGGGCAGTGCCCGTGGTGGAACAATTTTCATTAAAGGTGAAGGAATATTCCTTGAAAAATCTCAGTTTAATAACAGTATTGCTCATCAGGGAGGTATAATTCACATTGAAGGTGGAAATGCCATTATCAATGCGTCCACATTTTCAAATAGTTCATCAAAATCTGTCGGAGGGGCCATTTCCGTTGTTGGAAGTAATGCAGTAATCGAATGGTCTCACTTTGAAAATTTCAAGGCAGGAGGTAACGGTGGAGCTATATATGTTGATGGTAAAGATACTAGTGTTTTACATTCTTCATTTGATAATTGTACCGTTGGCAATGCTAATGGTGGTGTAATCTTTATCAAGAATGTGGGAACCACTGTCGCATTTTCTAATTTCACCAACTCCAAGGCAGGTATTGCAGGAGCAATTTATATAGACGGTGAAAATACAACAATTTCCTATTGTAATTTGGAAAAAAACACTGCAAATTCTGCAGGTGCAATTAAAGTTTCAGGAAATGATACCATGATCTCTAATAGCAATTTCACTGATAACATTGCAAAATCTGGTTCCGGTGGTGCTTTAGATATGAGTGGAGACAATGCGTCTGTATACTACTCTTTCTTTGATGAAAATAGGGCATACAGTAATGGTGGAGCCATTAACTGGGATGGTGGTCACGGTTCTGATTCAATTGTAGGATGTACTTTCACCAATAATGATTGTAATAACACTCAACAAGGTGGAGGCGCCATTTTCTGGACGGCTGGTGAAATTGGCCACATCGGAGCTGGTGGTTTAATCCAGGATTCAAAATTCATTAACAACACTGCTAATGGAAGACATGGTGGTGCTATTAACTGGTATCACGCAAAAGACAGTGTAATCAATAATTGTCTATTTATTAACAATACTGCTGCATCTGATGGTGGTGCACTTTATACCGGTCACCAAACTGGTGGTGGTTTTAATTTAACTATGACCAACTGTCAGTTCTACAATAACACCGCCCATAAACATGGTGGGGCTATTGCAAATCAAATGGAAGGGTCCTGGATATATAACAATACATTTGATGGAAATAAAGCTCAAGCCAGTGGTGGATCAATAGTGATGAAAGAAAGTTTTGCGATTAATTCTGTAATTGACCATTGTTACATCTACAATTCCTATGTCAATCAAAGTTATGATGACAACAGGTATGGTGAAGGTGGTGGAGCAATCCGTATTGATGATGACAATATCACAATCACAAATTGTGCAATCTTTAATTCAGTAGCGAACAGTACTTATGGTGGAGCAATATACGTAAAAAGTGTAAATGCCTCTTTAATCAATATTTCAATCGAAAATACTGCTACTCTTAACGATAATGGTGGAGCAATATACTGGGCAGGTAATAATGGATATATGGAGAATGCTACTATATTCAACTCTTCATCAAATTCCTTAGGTAAAAAGGATGCGAATGGTGGAGCTATATACTTATCTGGTATCAATTGTAATTTTACCAAGATTACTATAACTTCTTCCTCTTCAAATAATCCTAATAATGGAAGTACAAAATCAGCTCATGGAGGTGCAATTTATGTAGCTGGTGGTAATAATGTTGGAACTAACAATGTTGTGTCTAACATCATTATAGATAATGCAACATCGTCATCCGATAATTTCAAATCTGATGGTGGAGCGATTTATTGGGCTGGAAAATCAGGCAGTTTGATTAATGCAACAATTTCAAACACTCTTGCAAACGGTAAAGGTGGAGCGATATTCTGGTCTGGAAGTTCAGATATTGTTGAAAACATTTCTATAGACTACTCCAGAACAAACGTGATGAATTCCTCAAATACTGCAGATGGTGGAGCCATTTACTCAACAGGCATTAACAATCTGAATAATGTATATGTGGCTGATGCAATTGCTTATACAGATAACGGAAACGTTAAAGGTGGTGCCATTTACTACACTGGCGCTAACATGAACAATGTCACGGTACTCATGTCACGTGCTTCAACAGATAATGGAACATCCTACGGAGGAGCGATTTATTTGGATGGTAGAGTAAATCCTAACCTCTACAATTCATCATTCGAAGAAAATCATGCTGATTTGGGTGGTGCAGTATACACCGTCAGAACAACCAAGGTTTATGACACTTCATTTACAGGCAATGTTGCTGAGGATGGAGGAGCTTTGTACGCTACAAGTAATGATGTCACATTGAATGGAACTTCATTCGAGTCCAACAGCGCAAAAAGAGGCGGAGCAATCTTTACAAACAATGTTCAAATCAAGATGTATAATTCCACCATTAAGAACAACACTGCTGAAGAAAGCGGTGCTGCCCTTTATCATAACTATGTCAACAAAGCTGCAAACAGCGAAATCGTAAACACTGATATGGTAAACAACACAGCATACAGAGGTTCTGCAATCTATGCCACTGACTTCGTCAGGTTCTCTTTGAAGGATGTTGTTCTTCTGGATAACCAGGCAAACGCCAATAAATTCATCAATAAAACAATTGGCGTATATAATGACACATATAATTACACAAGTGCAATATTTTTAGGAAATGATAATCTATTGAACTCAATATGGCTTCAGGGCAACAGGTTAGACCTTTCATGTACTAATGTGACTTATCTTGGAACAAACGGCATTTCCGTAACTAATGAAACTCCTGTCAAGAGCAATCAGGAAGTAAGGCAGAATGTCACCATCTACATGTTCGATAAAAAAGGTGAATTAATAGATCAGCAAGATTTAGTCACCGATGGTTCCGGTAAGGTCGTATATACCTTCAAGGCTGAAAAAGGAGAAATCTACAACTTCGCATATGAACATAAAAGCGACAGGTACTATACCTATTTAAGAGACACTTCCTCCAACAGCAGTCTTGTCCAAATTTGGGTTAACAACTGTACTTACGGCGAAAACGCTTCTGCACTCCTCTCTTTAACCGATGGGGCATGGGGTAATCTGTCCGGAAACGTCACAGTTGAAATCAACGATACAAAGCATACCACTTTCACAGTCGAAATCATTAACAGTACCCTTACGTACTATAACATTTCAGGATTGCCTGTAGGCCATTATAAGGCAACCTCTACATTCAAAGGCAATTCAACCCGTCTGGGAGACACTGACTGGGCTCTGTTTGTAGTGCGTCCGTACACTGATTTGAATATTACAAAAGAGGTCAATGTGACTGGCGATTTTGTCAATGTCACTGATTATATCATGTACACAATAAACGTGACAAATAAGGGTCCTACAGAATCATGGGATGTCAATGTCACTGAAATTCTGACACCTTATCTTAAACTGATAAACAGCACAGCATCTAAAGGCTATTATAATTACACCAACGGCACCTGGTTTATTGGTGATCTGGCCGTTAATGAGAATGTTTCACTGATAATCAAAGCGCAGGTAATTCATAAGGGCCTTATAGCCAACAACGTTTGGGTGGATGGCGCAGGTAGGGAAGCCAACTTCACAGACAATGTCGCATCAGCACGCAATCTCACTGCAGTCGCCTATGTCGATTTGCGCATTGCCAAAGAGCGCAATGTTTCAGAAGTCCTGGCGATAGGTGATAGGATCAGATATGTGATTACCGTATTTAATGACGGTCCGTGCAACGCTACAGGAGTATATGTCGGTGAAAATTTAGATGCTCGTCTTAAATTGATTTCAAGCGTCGCTAGTGTGGGCAAATATGAGAACGGTACCTGGAATATAGGTGATTTGAATGAAGGGGCCAATGCAACACTGACAATTGATGCTGAAGTCAGATATGCAGGTGTTATTATAAACAAGGTTAACGTAACAACCTATGACAATGACACCAACCTTACAAACAACTTCGCTAATGTCACCAATTTGGCAGTGGCAAATGTTGATTTGCAGATTACCAAAAAGGCAAATGTATCTGGCACTGTAGCTGTTGGGGACAGAATAAAATTCACAGTTTCAGTCTACAATGACGGTCCGTGCAACGCTACAGGCGTATTTGTAGGTGAAGAAATCAAGCATCCTCTCAAATTCATCTCAGCTAATGTCACAATCGGACGTTATCAGGATGCAACATGGGTTATCGGCAACCTCAACAAAGGTGAGGTCCACAACCTTACAATCATTGCAGAAGTTGTCGCTTCAGGTGACATCAGCAATTATGTATTCGTAAATGGTTCAGACAATGACACAAACCTTACCAACAACGAGTATAATCTCACAAACATCACTGCAGCATCCTTTGTCGATTTGGTCATAGACAAGGAGGTCACAAGAGCGGATGTCGTTTATGTGAATGATACTGTGGTATTCACAATACGCGTCCACAACAGGGGAGACCTTGATGCTACAGATGTTAATGTGACAGAATTCTGGAATTCCCACCTTAAAGTCGAGGAAAGCACAACACAAAACGGATACTACAATGAAACCGAGCGCATTTGGTATATAGGAACTCTGGCCAAAAAGTCAGATGCAACCCTTACAATCAAGGCAAGGGTAATGTCCAACGGAACTATTTCAAACGTTGTTGTTGTAAAATCCAGAGAAAAGGACATAAATGAGTCAAACAACAGGGATGAAATCGATAACTTCACAGCACTTCCTATTGTCGATTTGGACATACACAAAAGGGCAATCACAATACCTGCACGTGACACAGTCTATGTGGGTGATGAGATAACATTCGCCATTGATGTTCATAACAGCGGTCCTTGCACAGCTACAGGTGTTGTGGTCAGCGAAAACGTAACTGGCCTTGTTGAAATCATCAGTATCAATCCAAGCGTCGGCACAAGCTATGATCCAATCAAAGGCATCTGGACAATTGGCACTTTGGAAAGCGGAGGCAATGCAGGATTGTTCATAACCGTTAAAGTCAAATCCAACGGCACTGTTGCAAACTTCGTATCAGTTAAAGGAAACGAAAAGGACACCAACACATCCAACAACAATGCGTCATCCGACAACATCACTGCACTTCCTTTGGTTGACGTCAAAGTCAACAAGACAGTAAGCGCAACTGAGGTTAAAGTCGGCGACAATATGGTCTACACAATCAAGGTGCAAAATAATGGACCGAACGATGCAACAAATGTAAATGTCACTGGAAAACTATCAAATAATGTGGTCTACATTTCATCTGCTGCAAGTCAAGGCAGTTATGATGCAGCCAAAAACATTTGGTATATAGGTAAACTCACCAACTCTTCAATTGCGACAATGACATTGACAGTCCAGGCGGTTGAAGTTGGCACTGTTGAAAATTCAGTAATCGTCAATTCAACAGAAAAGGACAGAAACACATCCAACAACAACTACGCCTGCGACAACGTTACAGTAACCAAGCTCGACACTCCAATCGAACTGGTGACCTACAACATCACATACGGTGAGGATGAGATTCTGGTTGTCAGATTGCCTGAAAAGGTAACAGGAACAGTAAACATTACCGTTGCAGACAGGACATACAATAACGTTCCGATTAACAACGGAATTGTGGAGCTTCCGGTAACAGATCTTGCCGGTGGAGACTACGACGTCACTGTAGTCTACGGCGGAGACGACAAGTACCTGCCTAACTCAACTTCCGGCAAATTCAATGTTGCCAAACTGACTCCAAAAATCACAATTCAGGTTGAAGACATCTGGGTATGGGAAATCGAAGTCCTAAACGTCACTGTCAACGCTCCTGGAACAGTGTTCGTGACAGTAAACGGAATCACTGTTGAAATCCCTCTTGAAAACGGTGTAGTGACAACCGATGTGCTTAAAGCATCAAAATTCGACTACAACGGAAGGGCAACATGGAACATAATCAATCTGCCTGTGGGAACATATCCTGCATACGCAATGTATCCTGGAAACGAAAACTACACAAGCGTGGACACATCAGATGTCTTCCATGTAAAAGACCGCATTCCGACAACAATCGTCATAATTCCGTCAAACATCTATGTCGGTGATGATGAGTTCATGGAGATTTACGTTGGTCCTTCAGGAGTGACCGGAAGCGTCATTGTCAATGTTGAAGGCGTAAACTACACATGCCCTCTTGAAAACGGATATGCATTATTGGCCATACCTGACCTCAAGGCAGGCGTGAAGGATGTAACCGCATGGTATAACGGAAACGAGCTCTATCTTCCAAGCGAAAACATAAGCTCATTTGAGGTATGGAAAATCAAGCCTCCGGTTGATGTTGAAGCTCCTGAAATCACAGTGGGTGAAGATGGAGTAATCATAGTCACCGTTCCGGACGATGCAACAGGCGAAATAACAATAGAAATAAACGGTGAACGCCATACTGCGATAATCCAGTTCGGTCAGGCAGTGTTCATCATTCCTGGCCTTGAAGTCGGCGTGCATGACATCCTTGCATTCTATTCAGGTGACGACAAGTATCTTCCAGCAAACACTACCGGAAAGATCAAGGTCAACCCTAAAGATGAACCGGATGATGACAACAAAACACATAAACATCCGTCCAAAAAATCTACAATAGACAATAAAATGCCTGCAACTGGAAACCCATTGATGGCTTTGATTGTTGTTTTAATGTCAATATTTTTAGTACAGGTAAGAAGATTTAAAAAATAATCTTCTTTTCTTATTTTTTTATTTTTCAATCATTAACTTAAGAATGGCTTTTGAATTCGCTCTTTTTTTAAAAATATACTATACAAAAAAGCATATATATAATTGCCACCCTATATAATATATATAATATATATTATAATTCTCAGTTATATCGTCAGTTTGAATTTATCGTGAAAGTTGGATAGACAGTTCGAGGTAAATAAAATTGATGAAAAAGCAAATATTTCTCAGTATTTGTTTGTTCATAGTGTTTTTTTCCATGCTTTCAGTTGTATCCGCTAGTGATTTGGCGGGCAATGATACGATATCAGCTGCAAACGACGGTTTAAACACTATTTCTGTAACAAATGATCAAGGAGAAATTCTAGGAAACCCTGCCGGTAACTTTAAAAATTTGGATAAACTGATAAATGACACCGCTAATGATGGTACTGCAAGTTTTGAAGGCGACTATGCCTATTCCAGTGGTGATGAGGGTTTATCCCAAGGTATTTTAATTGACAAAAACATTACAGTAGATGGTAATGGATTCACAGTCAATGCTTCCAATGCCGCATCTATTTTTGAAATTGGTGCCCATAGCAGCGTAGTTTTGCAGAACATTAATTTTGTCAATGCAAACGGAAACACTTATGGGGCAATTAAGGTGGACTCCACATCCACAGTCGAAATCATAAATTGTAATTTCATCAATAACAATGCAACAAGCGGTGCTGCAATATACCTTCTTGATTCAAGTTCTGCATCTTCAACCTTGAAAATTACAGGTTCAAATTTCATCAACAACACTGCCAGTTTTGGTGGTGCAATCTATCTCAATGAAAGTGCATCCCACTCATCAACAATAGAAAATTCAAAGTTCATAAACTGTACATCTACAGTAAGCGGTGGGGCATGCTACATCAGTGCCGACAGGGTAACCTTCAAAAAGGCAACCTTTGAAAACAACACTGCCTATCAGAACGGTGGTGCACTCTACTGGGAAGGCCACATTGGCGTAATCAACGACTCAATTTTCAGATTCAACCGTGCAAAAGGATATTTGAATTCATCTGCGACAGTTGACTATACAAATCCCAACACAGGAATCGATGAGGTCCACTATGACATTCTTGGTGGTGACGGTGGAGCTATTGAATGGAAAGGTTCCGAAGCTACAATAGAAAATACAACCTTCTATAAAAACACTGCATCATATAGGGGTGGATCAATATTCTTCACAAATCTCGGTGATGAAAACTGTGAAAACATAACAATCAAATCAAGCAACTTCACAGAAAACTATGCTGGTTTGAACGGTGGTGCCCTTGACTGGTCTAAAGGAGCTAATAACGCAACTATCCTCAAATCCGATTTCATCAAAAACACCGCAGGCAGGTCAGCCGGTGCAATATATGTAAGCGGAAACAATCTGGACATTGAGGATACTGTATTCAACTACAATAAAGTCACCGGAGAAAACAAATACGACAACCGTACAAACGTATCAAACTATACCTCAATAGGCGGTAACGGTGGTGCAATCTGCTGGATGGGATCATTCGGTACTGTAGATAATGTAACATTTTTAAACAACACCGCTACCCAGCGTGGTGGAGCTATCCAATTCGAAAGAAACCAGAACGGTACAGTCAAAAATTCAAAATTTGAAAACAACTCAGCATACAGTGACGGTGGTGCAATAGACTGGTACCATGGTGCAGTCAACGGTCAGCTCATAAACACAACTTTCAAAAACAACAATATACTTGGTGACGGTCGTGGTGCAGGAGTATACATTGAAGGTCATGACACTACCATTAGGGATTCAAGATTCTACAGGCACGACATCACATGTGATGGTGTAGTCTACATTCAGGGTAACAAGTCAACTATCAAAAACACTACATTTGAAGACATTACCACTACTAAAAATGGTGGTGCAATATATGTTTTAGGTGATGATGCAAACATATCTACTTGTAGCTTTGATACATGTAAGGCATATAGTGGTGGTGCAATATATATTGCAGGTAATAATGCTATAATCAATTATACCAATATGATTAATAACTATTGTACTGAAGATGGTGGTGCATTGTATGTTAATGGTACTGGTGTTAAACTATATAATACTCGATTAATAAACAATACTGCAGGTGATGATGGTGGTGCTGTTAACTGGAGAGGTAATGATGGTACTATCTATAATATTACATGTATCAATAATAAGGGTATAAGTATTAATAAGCCTAATGGTGAGACTTCTAGTAGCCGTGGTGGTACAATAGCTATAACCGGTTCTAATATAACTCTTTCTGAATCTTCATTCAAGTCTTCTTCAGTTTGGATGGAAAGTAGTAAAAAACCAACTAAGGTAGATGGTGGTGCATTATTCATCACTGGAAATAATGTAAATATTACAGGTACTACTTTTGATGATTGTAATGCTACTAATGGTGGCGGTGCAATATATATTATTGGTAATGTAACTGATGTTGTCGGTTGTACTTTCAGTAATACTCATGCAGTTAATGGTGGTACAATATATGTTGTCGGTTTGGATGCTGATATTCAACATTCTGATTTTGAAAAAACATCTGCAACTGAAAAAGGTGGGTCTATTTTCATCGAAGGGGATAGGGTAACTATACTAAATTCAACAATTTCTACTTCAAATGCAGAAAACGGTGGTGCAGTCTATGTGGCAGGTGATGATGCAGAAATTAATGAAAGTAGTTTTGACAACTGTATTGCTACAAAAATGGGAGGCATAATGTTTATTGTTGGTGAAGGAACCACAATCGCTTCATCTGTTTTATCCAATTCCTCATCATCCGAGTCTGGCGGAGCTATTTATGTCAATGGTAATAATGCAGCAATAGTGGGTTCTGATTTTGAAAATATAAAATCCAATAAGGCTAATGGTGGTGCAATCTATGTTGCAGGGTCATTTACTGATATCGATCACTCCTCATTTTTCAATTGCACTACTTCCCAAAATGGTGGGGCAATCTACATTGAGGACGTAGGTACTACAATTTCGTATTCTAATTTCACTAAATGTTCTGCAAATACTGCGGGGGCCATTTCAATCAATGGTGAAAACACTACTATTGAACATTCTGTTTTGGATCATAATACTGCAAAAACTTCTGCAGGCGCAATCCATGTTTTAGGAAAGAATGTACTTTTAATATACAATAATTTCACATATAATTCAGCCAGTATTGAAGGAGGCGCTTTGAATATTGGTGGTCAAAACGCATCCGTATATTACTCCTGGTTTGACAACAATGGTGGAGTTCAAAACGGTGGTGCAATCAACTGGCTTGGTGGTCATGGGGACGATTCAATCGTAGGATCCCGTTTCACAAATAACAAATGTATTGGTGGTAGTAGAGGGGGAGGTGCAATTTACTGGGCTGCAAGTACTGGAACCATTACTTCAGGAGGTTTAATCAAGGATACTGTATTCATCAATAACTCTGCAACTGCCAAGCACGGTGGTGCCATTAATTGGTACCATGCAGTGGACAGTAAATTTGACAATTGTACTTTCATTAACAACACTGCATCTTCTGATGGTGGAGCCATTTATTCAGGACACCAGAACGGTGGAGGTAAGAATTTAACAATTACCAATTCAAGATTCTATAACAATCATGCTAATAAACACGGTGGAGCTATTGCAAATCAAATGTCCTCTTCTGTAATCTATAATTGTACTTTTGATAACAATTATGCTAATCATGGTGGAGGAACCATAGTGATGAAAGAGGATTCTGGAGATAACTCAATCATTGATAATTGCCGTTTTTACAATTCCGATGTTCTTCTCGGAGCTAGTACTTGGGATGATGGTTGTGGTGGAGCGATTTCCATAGGTAAAACTGATACAAACATTACAATTTCCAATAGTGTTTTTATAAACACCACAACTCATGAAAGATATGGAGGAGCAGTTTCCATTAGAGGTGCCGATTCATCCATGATTAATGTTACAATCATCAATTCATCAGCACTCAATGATAATGGAGGTGCCATATACTGGTTCGGTCAACGAGGTACTTTGGACAATGTAAACATTACCAATTCTTCAGTAAAATCCAAAAATAATGCCAGAGACATAAGTGGAGGCGCCATTTATTGGGTGGGTTCAGATGGAAGCATAAATGACCTGACAATCATCAATTCATCTTCAATTAATAATTTCACTACAGGCGGCAATAAGCAGGTTTCCGGAGGAGCAATTTCTATCGCTGCTGAAAATACTATTCTGACCAATGTTGAAATCATCAATTCTTCAGTTTATTCCTCAAAAGGATATGGCAGGGGAGGTTCTATTTTTTGGAGTACTGCAAATGCCAGATTGGAAAACATATCCATAACCAATTCCTCCACATTCGGATATCAGGGTGGTGCAATCCATATTGGTGGAGGAGGGGCTTCTGCTAACAATATCAATATTACAAATTCATCTTTAATTGCTACTGCAAATTTTGATGTGGCTGGGGGCGCTATTTATTGGTATAGTGATAATTCTAATTTAAATAATGTTTCCATTAGTAATTCCACTGTTGAATATCATTTCCCAAGCGGTTCCAAATCCGTTTATGGTGGTGCTATTTATATTACTGGTTCTAATGTCAAATTAACAAATGCGGACATTGATAATTCTTCACTCATCGCCGATAATGGTGCGGGATTTGGTGGAGCTATTTATCGTGTTACCAGTACTTCCAATGATAATTTAATTAATGTGTCTATCAATAATTCCTATGTATATGGTACTGCAGGCGGAGCAATCTCCTGGCATGCTGGAAATGCCAATGTTGAGAATATCAGTATCATAAATTCCTCTGTTAAAGCAGCAATAAATAAAAATGCAGAGGGAGGGGCGATTTATTGGACTGCAGCGAATTCTAATTTGACAAATATATACATTTCCAATTCTTCCGCCAATTATAATTATGCCAGCGGTTCTAATGGTGTTCATGGTGGAGCCATCTTCGTGAATAATGTAAACAATAAGTTAGTTAATGTGAACATTGACAACTCATCAGCTATCGCAGATAATGGAATAGGTAATGGGGGCGCAATTTATTGGTCTGGAAGCAACGGTAAATTATATAATGCGTCCATAAACAACTCTTATTTGTATGCTAATTCAGGAGGAGCCATTTACTGGTCAGGATCATCAGGTTCCCTCAATGATGTGAGCATCATAAATTCATCTCTTGAATCAACAGAAAATAAGGATGCTTTAGGAGGAGCTATTTATTTAAGTGGCCAATATTGCCAATTGAATGACCTTTCAGTTTGCAATTCCTCTGTAAACTATAGCTATGCAAACGGAGATAAAAGAGCTGATGGGGGAGCTGTTTACATTTCCAATTCTAATGCATGGCTAACTAATGTAACTATAGACAATTCATCTGCCTTCGCTGATAACGGCAATGCCCATGGAGGTTCCATCTACTGGGGCGGTAATTATGGCAATCTCCTTAATGCATCAATTTCAAATACTCTTGCAAACGGTCAGGGAGGTGCAATTTACTGGTCTGGAGGAAACTCACCTGTCATTAGAAATATCACAATTATCAATTCCTCTACACAAGTGAAAGACAGCATTTATACTGCTAATGGTGGAGCGATTTATTCAAACAATGTACCTGATTTAAGGGATATCCTCATTATCAATTCTTCAGCTACTGACAATAAAGAGGTTAAAGGTGGTGCAATTTACTGGACTGGTACTAATTTATACAATGTCACTGTAATCAATTCCACAGCCAAAGGAAGTGGTGATTCTTCTTATGGAGGTGCAGTTTATTGGGGATCTCAAAATAATAGGTACATATATAACTCCACATTCATCAATGCAACTGCAGGCTACGGGGGAGCGGTTTACAAGGAAAATGGTGTTTTATTAGTTTATAATACTAAATTCATTAACAATACTGCTACCGTTGATGGTGGGGCAGTTTATGCCAAAGGAGCGGTCGCAAGCTTCTACAATTCCACATTTAAAAATAACAGTGCAAAAGAACATGGTGGGGCAATTTATTATTATAATCATCCAAACTCCAGAAGCACAATCAAAGACACCTATATAATCAACAATACAGCTTTCCAGGGTTCAGGAATATATGCAACTATTTTAAGATGCAATCTGGAAAACGTGGTTCTTTTAGATAACCAGGCACATTCAAACAAGTTCATCAATCAGAAAATCGGCGAAGAAGGAACCGGAAAGTACATCAGTGCAGTATTCGTCGGTTATGACAACTTATTAAATGGAATCTGGGATGACAATCCTGTTGTTAAAAACAAATATTATGCTTTTACAAATGTAACCTACTGGGGTGTCAACGGCAGAACCGTAACAGGAAGAGAGGAATCTCCAAACAGAAACGACAATGAAACAAGAATAAACATTACCATTGACATCTATGACAATAACGGTAAGTTCATAAAAAGTGAGGTTGTCGAAACAGATTCAAACGGAATGTTCAGATATGATTTCAATGCTGCAGATGAATCTATCGCCTCATTCAGGTTCTACCACCTTGAAGACAGATACTACACCAATTTATCAGACACACTGTCCAACAGGTCAATCGTTAAAATATTCGTGGACAACATATTTGACGGTGAAAATGCAACCGTTAATCTCAATTTAACCGACGGTGCATGGAAAAGGATGTCCGGAGATGTCACTGTCACATTCAACGACACCAGACATACCACTATCGTCATCAAGGTCATAAACGGTACAGGATATTGCGATAACGTGTCCGGTCTTGAAGCCGGAACATACAATGCAACAGCCAACTTCCCAGGCGATGCAACTCACTCAGGTGATACAGACTGGTGCATATTCAGAGTACGTCCTATAGTCGATCTTGTAATCTCCAAAACTTTGGACACTCAAAAGGAACTCCTCAACGTTTCAGATACAGTAAAATACACAATAACAGTTAAAAATACCGGTTTAAGCAAATCCAATGACGTTAATGTGACTGAAAAGCTAAGCGAACATTTAAGCCTAACCAAAGCAACTCCAACCAGAGGAGAATATAATGAAAAAGGAGGATACTGGTATATCGGCACTTTAAGAGGCGGTGAAACAGTAACATTGACAATCGAGGCCAAAGTAATCAGTGCAGGATTAATTTCAAATAAGGTCAATGTGTCCGGATCAGAGGATGAGACAAACTACACAAACAACAACGCTTCAGCTAAAAACATAACTGCACTTCCTATCGTTGACGTCAAGGTCACCAAAAAGGTAAACATAACAACATCTTCCGTTAATGTGACCGACAAAATCAAATTCACAATAACAGTTCACAACAACGGTCCTTGCGATGCAAGCGATGTATATGTAAACGAGACTTTAAGCTCTCATCTTAAATTCGAATCCGCTACTGTCACTCCGGGATACGGCAGCTACAACAGGGATACTGGAATCTGGTACATTGGCAATCTGGCCAACCAGTCAACTGCAGAACTCATCATAATTGCCAAAGTTATCTCAAACGGCACAATAGCAAATGCAGTCAATGTCACATCCCATGAAAACGACACAAATCTCACAAACAACAAGGATAAGATTAAAAACATCACTGCATTAAACATAGTTGACCTTACAATCAACAAAAATGTAAATGCAGGCAGCTATGTCAATGTCACAGACACAATAACATATACAATTACAGTGCACAACAACGGTCCTAGTGATGCAACTGGGGTATATGTAAATGAATCTTTAAGCTCACATTTAACATTAATATCATCTCAAGTAACTCCAGGCTACGGCCAGTATGATGCAGGCAAAGGAATCTGGCATATTGGAGACATGAAAAACGGCTCAAAAGCTGTTCTTACAATTGTTGCCAAAGTCAAATCCAACGGCACAATCGTCAATGCTGTCAGCGTCAATTCAACAGAAAATGACACCAACAAATCCAACAATAGGGACAGCGTAACAATCACAGCTCTTCCTATCGTTGACTTAAGCATCGTCAAAGTGTCCAACGTCACAGGCAAGGCCAACGTGACAGATAAGATTAAATTTACAATAACCGTTCACAACAACGGTCCTAGCGATGCGACCCACGTCAATGTCAGTGAAGTCCTAAGCAAACATCTTGAACTTGACACCTACACAATAACTCCAGGATACGGCACTTACAACAAGACTACTGGAGTATGGAGCATCGGCACCATGCAGAACCAGTCAACTGCCGTTTTAACAATCTTTGCAAAAGTCAAATCCAACGGTACAATTGCAAATGCGGTCACTATTGCAAGCTATGAAAACGACACTAACAAATCAAACAACAACTACACAATCAAAAACATTACTGCACTTCCAATCGTTGATCTTCTGGTCACTAAAAAGGTCAATGTCACTACTAAAACCTTAAATCTTACAGACAAGCTAACATTCACAGTAACAGTTACAAACAAAGGTCCTTGCAATGCCACCAATGTAAATGTAAGCGATGTATTGGACTCCTCTCTCAAATTGCTTGATTACACTGCAACCAAAGGGGATTATGACGGCAAGGTATGGAGCGGAATAGGCACACTGAATGTAGGCGTAACCGAAACATTGACCATTTATGCACAAGTCGAGTTTTCAGGTGAAATAGACAACGAAGCTATCGCATACAGCTATGAAAACGACACAAATCTCACAAACAACAGGGCTAACGTTTCCACAATTTTAGTAACAACCGAAGTCGATTTGGCAGTTAGCAAAATGGTCGATAACAAAGGTCCTGTAAACGTATCCGACCAGCTCACATTCACTATTGTCGTTCGCAACATAAGTCCAAACCCGGCAAGTGGAGTATATGTAATAGAAAAACTGGATTCACATCTCAAGCTGATTTCTGCTGATGGGGACTATAATGTAACCAGCGGCATTTGGTATATCGGCAACCTGCCTGGTAGAACTAGTGCATACTTGACAATCGTTGCTGAGGTAATCACACCTGGAAACATCTCTAATGCAGTTCACGTAACAGGTTTCGACAACGATACCAATCTGAACAACAACAACGCAAGCATAGATAACATCACAGCTCTTCCAATCGTTGATATGATTGTCAAAAAGACTGTTGACGTTGAAGGAGGATACGTTAATGTCACAGACATCATCGTCTACACAATAACAGTCACAAACGCAGGTCCATGCAATGCAACAAACGTCAATGTATCAGAACCGTTAAGCTCCAAGCTTAAAATATTGTCCAACACAACCAATGCGGGATATTATGATGCTGATAAAAAAGTATGGTATATCGGAAACATGACCAATCACACAACCGTTAATCTGACAATCAGGGCTCAAGTCATCTCAATCGGAACAATTGACAACGTTGTTATTGTAAATTCAACAGAAAACGACACAAACAAATCCAACAACAGGGATAAGGTAACTATCATCTCCCTGCCAATTGTTGATTTAAACATTACCAAAAAGTCCAACCTGACCGGTAATGTCAATGTAACCAACAGAATTGAATTTACAATAACAGTGAAAAATAACGGTCCGTGGGATGCCTCAAACGTCAATGTAAGCGAAGTGTTAAGCTCAAATCTCAAGCTTATAAGCAACAATACCAATGCGGGTTACTATAACAAGACCGCAGGAATCTGGCATATAGGCAATCTGGCCAACCAGTCCTCAGCAAAACTAACCCTTGTCGTTGAGGTCACAGATGAAGGAATAATCGACAATTTCGTAAACGTCACTTCAACAGAAAACGACACAAATCTCACAAACAATCACGATGAAGTCATCCTTCAAGCATTCTACATTGTAGATGTGAGAGTAGCCAAAACCGATAATGCAAGCTCCCGTGACGTTGAGGTTACAGAAAAAATCAAATTCACAATAACTGTCACAAATGCAGGTCCGTGCAATGCCACAGGCGTATATGTGGACGAAGGCATCGACTCTGCACTTACAATACTTTCAAACACTACTACCAAAGGTAACTACACTAATGGCAGATGGTATGTAGGCAATTTAAGTGTCGGCGAAACCCAAACCCTTGAAATCTTTACAAGAGTCGACTACTCAGGTATCATAAATAACGTGGTTGTTGCACACAGCAATGAAAACGACACAAACCTCACAAACAACCGGGCAAACATCACAGCCCTCAACTCAACAGCACATGTCGATCTGGCAATATCTAAGATGGTTAACGTATCCGGCAGCATAAATGTCACAGATCAAATCTTGTTTACAATAACCGTGAAAAACAACGGTCCGTGCAACGCTTCAGGAGTATATGTAATTGAAAAACTGGATTCCCACTTGCGTGAGGTATCACATAGTGCAACCAACGGTACATACAACGGCACTGTCTGGAACATTGGATATCTCAACAGCGATGAATCTGCAGTATTGACAATCATTGCAGAAGCAATCTCAAAAGGCATAGTGTCCAACGTGGTTGTTGTCGGAGGTTTCGATGATGATAAAAATCAATCCAACAACAACGCTTCAATCAAAAACATTACTGTCCTTCCTATAGTTGACCTGGAAATCACAAAGACAGTCAACACAGGCGATAAGGTAAACGTTACAGACGCAATAACATACACAATAACAGTCAAAAATAACGGTCCTTGCGAAGCTACCAACGTCAATGTGTCCGAAGTGATAAGCTCACTTCTGAATGTCACAGGCATTTCTACATCTTGCGGCAAATATAATGAAAGTGAAGACATATGGCACATAGGCACCATGGCCAACCAGTCCTCAGCTGTTTTATACATTTATGCGACTGTTCTTAAAAACGGAACCATTGAAAACGTCGTTACTGTCAGCTCATATGAAAACGATACCAATCCTGACAACAACAGGGCGAACATAACCATTGAAGCGTTCCCAATCGTTGATGTAAGCATTACAAAAACCGTAAACGTATCAGGTGATGTGGAAGTTACAGATATAATCAAGTTCACAGTTACAGTCCACAATGACGGTCCGTGCAATGCCACAAACGTATATGTCAAAGAGGCGCTTGACCCTGCATTAAGAATAATAGACATTAATATAACCAAAGGGGTCTACAAGGACAACTACACATGGGTAATCGGCAACATGAGCGTCGGAGAGACACAAACCCTTGAGCTTATTACAAGAGTTGCATATTCCGGATACATTGTAAATGACGTAATCGTTTACTGCAATGAAAACGACACTGACATGTCAAACAACTATGACGGAATCGGTACAATCACCTCATCCGCTAATGTCGATTTAACAATCAATAAGACAGTAAATACAACAGGTCCTGTCAATGTAACAGATTTCATTGAATTTACAATAACAGTTCACAATAACGGTCCGTGCAATGCATCCGGTGTATATGTCGGAGAAGCTTTGGATTCCCTTATGGAAATCGAGTCAGTCAAAAGAATAGACAAAGGTACCTATGATGGCTTCACTTGGGTCATCGGATATCTGGACTTCAACGAAACAGTCACACTCACTATAGTTGCCAAAGTCATCGCAGCTGGAAACATTACAAATGTGGCTACAGTATCTGGTTTCGACAACGATACCAACACATCCAACAACAACGCAAGCATAGACAACGTCACAGCACTTCCTATCGTTGATTTGCAGGTCACCAAGATTGCTGAACTTGAAGGCGATGCGGTAAACGTCAATGACATTATCCAGTACACAGTATCAGTCAGAAACAACGGTCCTTGCGATGCAACCGATGTGCGCATTACTGAAGTGCTAAGCCCTCATCTTGAAATGATTACATATCTCACCTGGATGGGATACTATGATGTAAACGAAGGCGTATGGCATATTGGAGACTTGCCTAGCGGCTATTACGTGGATTTAATCATTCAGGCACAGGTGATTTCAAACGGCACAATCTCAAATGTGGCAATTGCCCATTCAAATGAGAATGACACAAACAAATCAAACAACAGGGCCGATGCCAAAAACATTACAGCACGTCCGGTTGTCGATTTGGAGATATTCAAGGAAGTAAACGTCACTGAAGGATACGTCAACATTACAGATCAAATCAGATACACTGTAACTGTCAGCAATTACGGTCCTTCCAATGCTACAAAAGTCAGCGTATCTGAAAAGTTAAGTTCTGGCCTCAGGTTCATCAACTACACTGCAGACCGTGGAGACTATGATGAGATTGCAGGAATCTGGTATATCGGCAATCTGAACCGTGGCTCAACAGCTGTTTTAACAATCGACGCTAAAGTCATCGGAGACGGCATTATTGAAAATAATGTAGTGGTATATTCATATGAAAACGATACAAATCCATACAACAACCATGCTGAAGTCGCATTCGAATCAATCGCCCTTGTTGATTTAAGCGTCAGCAAAACTTCAAACGTTTCAGGCAATGTCAATGTAACCGACATAATCGAATTTACAATAACCGCTCACAATGACGGTCCGTCCAATGCTACCGGAGTGTATGTGGAGGAAATCCTAAGCTCAAGCCTCAAACTGATTAAATACAATGCAACCATAGGCGACTATGACGGATTCACATGGAACATCGGAAGACTCAACGCCAACACAACAGCAACCCTGACAATCGTTGCGGAAATAATTGCAGAGGGAATCATCGACAATGAGGCATTCATCACAGGTATGGAATTCGATACAAACGAATCCAACAATTATGACAACATTTCAAGCCTAAATGCAACAGCATATGTTGACCTGTCAATTACAAAGACAACCAATGCGACTGAGATAGTTTCAGTGACTGACTTAATCGAATTCACTGTCAAGGTTTCAAATGCAGGTCCTTGCAATGCCACAAACGTCCTTGTAAGTGAAGGCCTTGACTACCATCTTGAGTTAGTGTCATACAATGCGACTGTGGGTACATATGACGGCTACACTTGGGTAATCGGAACCCTCAACAGAGGCGCAAACGCTACACTCACAATCGTCGCAAGAGTCATCTCAACAGGTAACATTTCCAACACAGTAACTGTAACAAGCAGCGAAAAGGATACAAATGAATCAAACAGCCATGCAAACATTACTAACCTTACTGCATATGCGTTCGTTGATGTGTCAATCACAAAAGAAACCAATGCAACTCCAATCGTTTCAGTGACTGATATAATTGAATTCACTGTCAAAGTTTCAAATGCTGGTCCTTGCAATGCTACAAACGTCCTTGTAAGTGAAGGTCTTGATTATCACCTCTCACTTGTATCATACAATGCCACTGTCGGCACATATGACGGCTACACATGGGTGATAGGCAACCTTGAAAGCGGAGCAAACGCTACACTCACAATCGTTGCTGAGGTCATCTCAACCGGAATCATCTCCAATGAAGTGACAGTAACATACTCAGAAAACGATACAAACACATCAAACGATCATGCAAACATTACTAACCTTACTGCATATGCATTTGTTGACGTTTCAATCACAAAAGAAACCAACGCTACACCAATAGTCAGTGTCAATGACATTATCGAGTTTACAATTAAAGTTTCAAATGCAGGTCCTTGCAATGCTACAAACGTTCTTGTCAGCGAAGGTTTAAGCTACTATCTGTCAATGATTTCATACAATGCGACTGTAGGCACATATGACGGTTACACTTGGGTGATAGGCAATCTCAACAGGAATTCAACCGCCACATTAACAATCGTTGCAAAAGTGATATCTGAAGGAAACATCACAAATGAGGTAACTGTAACCTGCAGCGAAAACGATACAAATACATCAAACGATCATGCTAACATTACAAACATTACTGCACTTAAAATCACTGATTTGCAAATCACTAAATCCTCCAACGTATCAGGCTATGTTGACATGTATGACATTATTGAATTCACAATAACTGTCCACAACATCGGTCCATGTGATGCGACCGGAGTAAATGTCAGTGAAGTTTTAGACTCACACCTTAAACTGAAATCATATGATGCAACTCTCGGTGATTATGATGGAAGAGTCTGGACAATAGGTGATATGGAAAGCAACACTTATGCTTATCTGACAATAATCGCTGAAGTAATTGCATATGGTGACATTTCCAATGCCGTCAACGTCACAGGAAACGAATACGACAACGATACATCAGGCAATCATGCTAATGTTACCAACATCACCGCTTTGCCAAGTGTTGATTTGAAAGTCACAAAAACATCTAATGTATCTGGTGTCATCAACGTAACCGACCGCATAAGATTCACTGTGACCGTTACAAACAACGGTCCTTGCGATGCTACAGACGTAAATGTCAGTGAGGTTCTCAATTCAAATCTCAAACTCATAAACTACATTGCAACTGTTGGAAGTTATGACGGTAAAATGTGGAACATAGGTATACTAAACGATAAATCTAGTGCAACTTTGACAATTTTTGCTGAAGTCATATCTGCAGGCATAATCACAAATGATGTAAACGTAACAAGCAACGAATACGATACCAACAAATCAAACAACAACGCTTCAATCGACAACATTACTTCAGTATCCATAACTGACCTTAAAATCACAAAAATTGCAAATGCGACCCTTGTCAATGTATCCGACCTCGTAGAATTCACAATTGAAGTCGTCAATAACGGTCCTTGTGATGCTGCAGGTGTTAATGTCAGTGAAGTCCTTGAATCAAACCTAAAATTAATCGATTATAAAGCCAGTGCAGGAAGCTATGACGGCAAAGTCTGGAACATTGGAAAAATGGTCAACCAATCAAAAGCAACATTGAAAATCATTGCCCAAGTGATTGGAGACGGCACAGTTTCCAATTCAGCAAACGTAACCTATGACGGAATCGATACAAACAAATCCAACAACAGGGCTTCAAGCGACAACATTACCTCATTGCCTGTAGTTGACGTTAAAGTCATCAAGACAGCAAACGTCACCGAAGCCAAATTCAATGAGATTATTTCCTACACAATTGTCGTTGAAAATGATGGGCCAAGCGATGCAACAGAGGTAATTGTCACAGAACACCTGTCAAATAGTGTAGGCTTCGTTAAATATGGTGCAAGTCAAGGAAGCTATGACGTTGCCGCAAACATTTGGTATGTAGGCAGGCTTGCAAACGGCACATCTGCAACACTGACACTGACAGTCCAAATCACAAGAATCGGTGTTGTTGAAAATTCAGTCGATGCAGCTTCAAAAGAAAACG
This sequence comes from uncultured Methanobrevibacter sp., assembly GCF_947169325.1. GTDB lineage: Archaea > Methanobacteriota > Methanobacteria > Methanobacteriales > Methanobacteriaceae > Methanocatella. The sequence continues at coordinate 100,804 of NZ_CAMVPN010000001.1, forward strand.
ACACAAACCTTACAAACAACAGGTACGTTTCAGAAGATGTTGTTGTCGAAAACTACTACACTTCACTTGACCTCAACACCTATGACATTACATATGGTGAAGATGAAATACTCACAGTCAAACTGCCTACAAAAGCCACAGGTGCAGTAAACATAACAGTCGGCAACAGAACATATGATAATGTTCCAATCAGAAACGGAATGGTTGAACTTCAGGTAAGCGATCTTGGCGCTGGAAGCTATGATGTCCATGTGGCATATGGTGGAGACGGCAAATTCCTGCCAAATTCAACAGACGGCAAATTCGGTGTTGCCCGTGCAACCCCAATTATCACAATCGAGGTTGAAGACATCTGGGTATGGGAAATTGAAGTCCTAAACGTAACAGTTAATGCTCCTGGATCTGTATTCGTAACAGTAAACGGAATAACCGTTGAAATTCCACTTGAAAACGGTACAGTAACAACAGATGTATTGGCCGCAGCCGCCAATGGAGCATACAAAGGAAACGCAACATGGAAAATAATCAACCTGCCTGTCGGAACATATCCTGCATACGCACGCTATCCTGGAAATGAAAACTTCACAAGTGCAGAGACCTCTGACGTATTCCATGTAAGAGACCTGATTCAAACAAACGTTGCAGTCAATGTCGATGACATCTATGTAGGCGAGGATGCAGTTGTCCATGTTATTGTCGGACCTAGAGGAGTATCCGGAAACGTAACAGTCAATGTCGATGGCAAAAACTACACAGTTCCTCTTGAGGACGGTGAAGCTACAGTGACAATTTCCGGCCTCATTGCAGGAGATCAAAACGTCACAGTATGGTATAACGGCAATATGTACTATCTTCCAAGCGAAAACGCAACATCATTCAATGTCCTTAAGATGACTCCTCCGATTGATGTGGATGCATTTGACGTCACTTATGGAAAAGATGGAGTAATCATAGTGACAGTTCCGGATGATGCAACCGGCTATATTACTATTGAAATCGAAGGCAAACGTTTCACCTCAAAAATCAAGGACGGTCAGGCAGTATTTGTGATACCTGGCCTTAAAGAAGGAAAACATAACATTAAGGTGTTCTACTCAGGTGATGACAAGTATCTTCCAACAAATACCACAGGCACAATCAAAGTCACTCCTAAAGGTGACCATAAAAATGAAAGTGAACATGGTCAGTTCTTCAAAGTTGAAGTGCCGAATACAATGTATGCAACAGGCAATCCTATAGGCATGTTAGTTGTTGTTATCATGTCATTATGTTGCATTTATGCAAGAAGATTCAGAAGATGATTTCATCTTCAATAATTCTTAAATCCATTCATTTTAGATTCATATTTTTTTCAATTTTTCTAATTTTTTTTTAGGTATAATATTTCTTTCATTGAACATTGTTTATATTTTTAGGATTCTGTTTTCCATTCATCGTTTACTGGTATACTAGTTTATCTGAATGTGTAATCGGAGCATTTTTAGAGGGTTTTTGTTTAGTTTCTATATATACAAATTAAATTTTATTTATTATTCAACTCAATTTGTGTAAATATTCAGTTTTATACAGTATCTTTTTGAATTACTGTTTAATTTTTATTTCCATTTTTAAATAAATTTTAATATTCAGGCTAAAATTGTGAATAGGAAAAGATATATACTTGTTTAATCTAATAATTAAATCAGTATGCCGATTTTGAAACGATGAAGTCATACTTATAAAAAAATGAGGTTATTATTATGAATAAAAAGCAGATATTTATTGTGCTGTGCTTGTTCATAATATCCCTTTCAGCAGTTTCAGCTGTATCAGCAACCAATCATATTGATGAGGTTAATCTCACAGCATCTGCGAATCAGGATATTGTACAAGTTGACAGCACCCAAGAAGATCTCCTGACCGACACGGCGGGAACATTTATACAATTGAATGAGAAGATTCAGGGTGCAGGCGGAAGCGTTACCTTGGATAAAAATTACACATACACTAGTGGCGACAGCATAGTATCCAATGGAATTTCCATTAATAAGGACATTGTTATTGATGGTGCAGGATACACAATAGACGGTGCAAACCAAGCATCAATATTCACTATAAGTGGAAATTCACATGTAGTGCTTAAAAACATTAACTTAGTTAATGCTAAAGGTAGTGATGGTGCTGCAATCAGTTTGACTACTGGTGACAATGTAGAGATATTCAATTCAAACTTCATCAACAATTCTGCTTCTAATAATGGTGGTGCAATATACATAGCTACCACTTCCTCAATGACCTCAACTTCATCTGTTTCTGAATATAACTTTATAATTGCAGATTCAACATTCACTAGCAATACTGCCGATAATGATGGTGGTGCAGTATATGTCAATGGTGCCAATGTAGGAATATTCAACACTACATTCATGAGCAATGTTGCCGGTGATGACGGTGGTGCAATTAACTGGATGGGTAGTAATGGTACTATATACAATATTACCTGTATTGGTAATAAAGGTATAAGTATCGATAAACCTGATGGTAGTACTTCAAGTACTCGTGGTGGTACTATATGTCTTACCGGTTCAGATGTTACCATATCTAAATCCAGTTTCACCTCATGTTCTGCTTGGATGGATGATGGTAAAGATCCATTCAAGGTAGATGGTGGTGCACTATTCATTACTGGAGATAATGTTGACATCATCGATACCACATTCAATGATTGTAGTGCAGCTCATAATGGTGGTGCAATATACATTATAGGTGATAATACTATAGTTGATAATTGTACCTTTAGTAATTGTACTGCTAACAATAATAGTGGTGTAATATATGTCGAAGGTGACTCTGCTATAATTAATAATACCATATTCACAAATAATAAAGCTGCCTTTGATGGTGGTTGTATATATGTAGAAGGTGATGATGGTAAATTATACAATAGTAAATTTATAAATAATGCTGCTGGTGACGATGGTGGTGCAATATACTGGGAAGGTCAAAGAGGTATAATTCATAATATTACATGTATCAATAATAAAGGTACAAGTGAGGGTAAATCCAGTAGTCGTGGTGGTACTATATGTCTTACCGGTTCCAATGTAACAGTAACACAGTCAAGCTTCAGTCATTCCAGTGTCAGCATTGATGAAAGCAGGGATGTCTCCAAGATTGATGGTGGTGCATTATTCGTTACCGGTAATAATGTTGATATAATCGATACTAGTTTTGATGATTGTAGTGCTACCCATGGTGGAGGTGCTCTATACATTATCGGTAATGATACCGTCATTACAGGCTGCACTATCAATGACTGTAAAGCTATGGGTGGTTCAGCAATTTGCATTGAAGGTCATGATGCTCACATTACCCAATCAAACATTACAAACTCATTAAGTTTTGAGGCTGGTGGGGTATATGTAAATGGTCCAAATACAGTAATTTCTGCAAACTTCATAAACTGTACCGCAGGTGATGCGAAAAATATAGGAAGCGGTGCAGCAATTTATGTAAATGGTGTCAACACCCAAATCACAGGATCAACATTCCTCAACTCAACCGCAAATGGCGGTGACGGTGGTGCCGTTTTCGTTGGAGGATTCAACACTCTCATCAAAGACTCAGACTTCAAATTCACAAAAGCGGATGACGGTAAAGGTGGAGCAATCTACATTGCAGGTGACTCCGCAAACGTTTTAGATTCAACATTCGATGAAGCTCATGCTGAATATGGTGGTGCAATCTACATCGGAGGTTACAGAACAGGTAGAGATGCAAAAGTTCTTGACTGTAACATCACATCATCAACATCAGATTGTGATGGTGGAGCAATCTATGTTGCAGGTAACAATGCACTCATTTCAGCTAACATCAACAATGCACATGCATTAGGATTGAATGCAGGCAACGGTTCAGGTGGTGCAATCTATGTCGGCGGTGATAATTCAAACATCACTGCATCCACTTTCGAAAACTGTAGTGCAGGAATGGATTCATTCGGTGGAGCAATCTACATTGAAGGAAACGACGCAAATGTTGAAAAATCCACATTCCACAACACCTATGCAACTGAAGGTGAAACCGGTGCCAGCGGTGGAGCAATCTACATTGCAGGTCATGATGCAGTAGTAAGCGAATCAGATTTCACTGACTGTCATGCACGTGAAGGTGGTGTAATCTCCATTAAAGGAGGATACTCCAAAGTAAAAGAGTCACAAATGACTGACTGCTATGCATTTGATGACGGTGGAGCAATCTACATTTCAGGTGGAATATTCACAGACATTTCCAATTCAACTTTCGAAAACTGTGCAGCACTCAGCAATGACGGTGGTGCAATCTACATTGACGGTTACGTCACTTCCATTAAAGACTCACAGTTCACCAACTGTGCAGCATCCTCTCAAAACGGTGCAGGTGGTGCAATCTACATTGAAGGTGACAACACCACAATAACAAACGCAAAATTCGATTCATGCATCAGTGTTGACGGTGGAGCAATCTACATCCAAGGTGATTATGTAGGCATATCCGATTCCGAGTTTAAATCAAACAGCCTCATGGATTACTCAGATGAGGATAATTATGGTGGAGCTATATATGTAAACGGTGCAAAAGCAGTAATTTCCACATCAACATTTGAAAACCACTCAGCATTTACCGGTGGTGCAATATACATTAACGGTACAGATACCACAATTTCAGATTCAAGTTTCACAAAATCAGCTGCCGATTACGGTGGTGCAATATTCATACAAGGAGCCAACGCTAAAGTAGTGGCTTCAGACATCAATGATTCATCATCCAAATACGATGGTGGAGCAATTTATGTAAACGGTACAAACGCATTCATATCTGCTGACTTTACAAACTGTAATGCAGGTGATGATGACATTGCAGGAAACGGCGGTGCAATATATGTAAGGGGTACCAACGCAGATATCGAAGATTCCACATTCATAAACTGCGCAGCAGTAAATGATGGTGATGGTGGAGCCATTTTCGTGGCAGGAGTAAATACCACTGTAGAAAAATCCAAATTCAACAATGCAAATGCCCGTGAAGGTGGAGCAATTTACATTGAAGGCGCTTCAGCTACCGTAAGCGAATCAGAATTCGAAGACACTCACGCTTATGACGGTGGGGCAATCTACATTGAAGGAAACGATACAAAAATAGAAAACGTAGATATCTCATCAAGTTACTCAGCCCAAAACGGTGGGGCAATTTACGTGCATGGAGTACGTACAACAGTCAAAGACGCTACTTTCACCGAAACCAATACTGAAAATGACGGTGTAGGTGGTGCAATCAATATTGTAGGTGAAAACACTACAATCGAAGATTCCAATTTCACCAACAGCAATTCCACAGCGGGTGGAGCAATCTATGTAACCGGTGACAATGCAGCAATCAGAAATTCCCACTTCTCAGACATCATATCCGATACCAGCGGTGGGGCAATTTACGTTGCAGGAAGCAACACCAAAATCTCAGATGACACATTCGTTTCATGTCACTCAGAAGGTGCAACCGGTTATTCCGGCGGTGGAGCAATTTATGTTGCAGGTGACGGAACATACATTTCAGGATCAGAATTTGCAGATTCCACATCAAAAAGATACGGTGGAGCTATTTACGTAGCAGGTAAGAATACCCACATTGCAGATTCCAAATTCACATCCAACCATGCAGACCACTCTGCAGGTGCAATATACATTTCAAAATATGATGATGTAGTAAACGGCAAACCTGTTGTTGTTGAAGCTCAAAACACCAATATCGAAGATTGTATATTCGACCAAAACACTGCTGTAATCTCAGGTGGTGCAGTGAGAGTTTCAGGTACAAATACAACAATCAACCGTTCCCAGTTCACAACCAACAAAGTTACTTCAGGCTTTGGAGGAGATGACAAAGCAATTGGTGGAGCACTATACATTGACGGTATAAACGCTACAGTACAATACTCATCATTTGTTGCTAATACAGCTAACGGTAAAGGTGGAGCTGTCTACTGGAACGGTGGTCACGGTGGAGACTCAATCATAGGATGTAATTTCACCAAAAACAGAGCAAATACCTATGACAACTCTCTAGGTGGAGCTGTTTACTGGAGTGCAGGTGGAGCATCAACTCCTGGTGGTCTTGTAAAAGACACAATCTTTGACAGCAACTACGCAGGAAAACACGGTGGAGGTATGGACTGGTACAGGTCATACAACAGTGTAATGCAAAACTGTACATTCATAAACAACACCGCAGTAAAAGACGGTGGAGGTTTCTACATAGGTGATACTGGTGGAAAAGGTAGAAATATCACTTTAACTGATTGTAAATTCATCAATAACACTGCAGGTTATGCAGGTGGAGCATTATCCAATCAAATGTCAGATTCACAGTTCATCAATTCAACTTTCATTGGAAACAAAGCTAAATTCGGTGGATCAGTCATAATGAAAGACGCAGTGACTGTCAACAATAAAATTATAGGATGTACTTTCATCAATTCAGTTGCTGAAGACGATCCAAAAGTCGAAATACAAGTAAGAGGTAAAGGTGGAGCAATATTTGCAAGAGACAACAAGATTACAGTTGACAACAGCACATTCATCAACTGTAGCGCTCTTGAAGGTGGAGCAATCTACTGGAACGGTGGTATGAACTACAAGAATACCGACCCTGCCTCAGCACACAGCACCAAATATTTAGGTATCGACGGTGTAGTTTCCAATTCAATATTCACAGACAACAATGCGGTCCGTGGTGGAGCTGTCTACTGGCAAGCTACCAACGGTACAATCGCAAATTCCACATTCACAGGCAATGATGCAACAGACGGTGGTGCATTATACTGGGAAGGTGGAGTAGAATACATGGACGTTAAATTCAATTATCCAAAAACCTTTGTTGTTCATGGTGAAAACGGTATTGTATACAATTCCACATTCACCAGAAACACTGCTCAAAACGGTGGTGCAGCTTATTGGACTGGTACCAACGGTTTAATATCAGACTCAACATTCACAGAAAACGAAGCTAATATGGGTGGAGCAGTATACTGGAACAACATTACTCAAACCGCAACCTACACTGTACCTAAAACCAATGTGCAGTACAACAAGACTGTATCAGCAGGTCAAAACGGATTGATATCCAATTCCAAGTTCACCAGCAACGCAGCTAAAGGCAGTGACGCTTTAGGTGGAGCATTATACTGGAATTCATCCTCAAGCGAGGTAGCTGATTCAACATTCATGAACAACACTGCAGAATTAGGTGGAGCAATCTACTGGGTTAACGGTAAAGCAATCGACAATTCAGTATTCAGATACAATAAGGCAGACAACGGTTCAGCAATGTATGTCGATGAATCCGCTCCTAGAATGGACATCATTGATTCAAAATTCTTCGACAACAGGGCTAAATCAAACCGCTTCGATCCTTTATCATTGAATGTCGATGAAGACAAAAAAATCATTACTTTGGATGCTTACTTCAGAGGTAACGACAATATCATCAACGCAATATACAATGACGGCGAAAATAACGTATACTTCACTAACGTATACTATTTAGGAGTCAACGGAGTTAAAAATACAGGCAATGCTGCTGTAGCTCCACAAAAAATCGATGGTATTCCACAGGACCCTGACAAATTATACCAAACTGACTATGAAGTTTACCAAACTGTTGACGTAACCCTTTACGGAACCAACAATAAGGAAGTCGCAAGAGAAGTGCTGAAAACAGATTCTGAAGGTAAAATCTCACTATATTACGATGATCTCGATGTCGACAAGGCTTCATTGAAACTTAAGATACAGCATCCTGGAGATGACTATTACACTTATCTTGTACATGTTGAAGGCGCAAACCTTACATTCGTCTTCATTGAGACTGTAGATATCGACTGTCTTGACGATGAGGTAATAAACATTACCGTCGTTGCACAGGACAAATCAATAATGGTTGCACCTACAGGAAACATCTCCCTGTGGATTGACGGCAACCTTTTCGCAGACAATGTGGAACTGACTCATGAAGAAGGAAGCAGATTCGCTACTGCTACAGTAATCGTTCCTAAATGTCCAACCGGAATCTATGATGTTTATGTCAGATACAACGGTGATGATGACTTCCTGCCTGAAGAGAACACCTCTTCATACAAAGTGCGTGAAGTCGACGATTCAATCATTGTAGATACAGTTGACATTAAAGTGGGCGAAATAGAACCTATAAACATTACTGTATTCCCATCAAATAAGGTGACCGGTATTGTTTCAGTATACCTTGACAGCAAATACATTGGAGACTACGAGTTAGTTGACGGCAAAATACAAATCAACAGAGAAGGCTTACTTGCAGGCACACATCACGTCGTTGCATTCTACCAGGGCGATTCCAACTTCAAACCTGTAAGCAACACCTCAAGTTTCATAGTTACAAAACATGACCCTTACTTTGTAGTGCATGCCAATGACATCTTCGTATATGATCATGGATACATTTGGGTAACCCTTCCGGAAAACGCAACTGGAATCGTATATCTAAAAGTAAACGGCACCCAATATTATATTAACTTAACCAATGGTGAAAGAAGCATCCAAATTCCAATATTTGATATAGCTGGAACATACAATGTATGGGGTAATTACTCAGGTGACGACTACTGGTACAGTGCAGTGAACACAACCACATTCACAGTTTCAAAATACAACATCACTTTGGATGTTCAAACCGCTGATATAGCATACAACGAAAAAGAGCAGCTTAACGTGACCATGCAGTTCGCCGACGCTACCGAAAACGTAACAATCAAAATAAACGATACATTAAGAGTATTTGAAAACGTTCCAATAGTAAACGGCGTAGCAAAACTTAATGTCACAGGCCTCGAACCTGGAGACTATGCGGTGGAAGTAATATATCCTGGAGACAAAAAATACAATGGAAATTCCACAAAAGGAACTTTCACAGTCACAAAAGCTCACATACCAATTATAATTGTTCCTCAAAACTTCACATTCCTTGAAAAAGGAATCGCATATATTTATGTTAATACAACTGGAGAAGTAAATGCCACAATCGCAGGCATTGCCAAAAACACCAGGATACTTCTAGACGGCAGCGTATCCTACGACCTCAAAGACTTGGACCCTGGAGTTTACACAATCACAGCACACTTCTCCGGAAACAAATATTATTATGAAAGTACTAATGAAACCATTTTCGAAGTATACAAACTCAACAGAACCGTAGACATCAAAGTCCATGACATCATCTACGGCAACTACGAAGACATTCAGACATTCGTAAAAGCAACAGGTAATGTAACAATCTTCGTAAATGGTAAAAATGAAACCGTTGAACTTAAAGACACCGGTTACGGTTCACAAGGTCAAGCAAGCGTTGGACATTACCAAGAGTACAATGGAAAAGCAGTATGGAACGTATTTGACCTTGAAGTAGGAACCTATCCGGTTGAAGTAATCTACAACGGAAACAAATTCTACAACCCTGCTTCAGCACAAGCAACATTCAGAGTCATTCCGGTAAACACATCTGTAGTCATTGAGCCTCATGACATCAAAGTATGGGACAGCGAATATCTCAACGTCACAGTCAAAGATGCAAACGGCAGAACAATGACTGATGCAGTTGGAAACATTACCATTGACATAAATGGAGCGATATACTCTGAAGCAGTCATTGACGGTGTTGCAAGATTTGTAATTCCTGATTTAACCATAGGAGAAAAAGAGGTTTGGGCTTTCTATGATGGAGATAGAAACCACAACGGAAACAGATCAGTTGCAACATTTAATGTAGGTCAAAGAACTCCAATCGTTAATGTGACAGGTCAAAACATCGACGTCGGCCAAACTGAAAACATCCACATTGAAATTCCAGCAAATGCAACAGGTTATGTTGTCTTAACCGGAAACTTCACTGAATATTCAATTCAAATCTCAAAATTCAACGGTGGAAAAGCGGATGTGTCATTCAATGGCCTTGCTGCTGGAATTTACTCAGTGCATATCAAATATTACGGTGATGAATACGACAACTACACTGTCGGTGAGGCAGATGCAGAATTCGAAGTCTCCCCAATAGATACTCCGATAGACATTGTCGTTGAAAACATCTATTACAAACAGACAGCTCATATTACAGTAAACGTAAATGACGATGCAACTGGATTCATCACTGTTAATGTCGTTAACGAAAGTGGAGCAATTAAAGAAATCAAATTGCCAGTATTTAATGGTACAGTGGACTGCCTAGTTGATAATTTGGCAGTTGACAACTACACAGTATATGCATTCTATTCTGGAGATGATAGATACAACTCAAATAATACATCCGGTGTGTTTGAAGTTAAAAAGATATCTCCTGAAATCAGCATAGAGTCAGTTGAAGTCAATGCAGCAAGAAATGCACTCGTCGTTGTTTACATCACTCCTGGAACTACTGGATCAATTGACATTACTGTCAACGATAAGGTTTATTCCGGTCAAATCAACAACGGCATAGCAAGAATCCTCATTGACCAGATGGATGCCGGAAACTACACAGTTTACGCTTACTATGCAGGTGACAGAAACTACACCAACGCTTCAACTTCAACTAGAGATGCAGTAAATGTCCACAAGTTCGGATGCTACGGCATGAACGTGACAGCAGATGACACTAAAGTCGGACTCAACTCCACTATTGTTGTAAATGTTCCTGCTGACGCTAAAGGAGAAGTAGCAATCTATGTAAATGGAACATGGGCTGGAAACGCAACAGTCAACAATGGTGTAGCAGATTTGAATGTAGTCAAAGACATCTCAGGCAAATACGTTGTTGTGGCAACATTCACTGACGGCAAATATGCTGACAAGAATGTCACAACCAATTATTACGTATCCAAATGGGACACTCCAATTTACATTGATGTAAATGACGCTAAAGTTGGAGATGTTGTAAAAGTAACTGTTAACGTGCCTGAAGACGTAAAAGAAAATGTAACCATTGAAATAGATGGCAAATCATACACTAATAAAACTTACGGCGGAAACGCCATATTCTATGTATCAGACTTAATCTATGGAGACAAAACCGTTGTAGCAACCTACGACGGTGACAATAAATATGTATTCAACTCAACAACCGCTAATTTCACAGTATCAAAATATGATTTGACTATAACTGTGGAAGGCACTGATATCAATGTTGGAGATGTTGAAAAAATCAGCATCACAGCACCTGAAGATGTCACAAGACCTGTTTTAGTGGATGTTGACGGCAAAGGATATTATGTAAATATTGCTGACGGCAAAGGAACTTTAGACATAACCGGCCTTGACAGCGGCTCATACACTGTAATCGCAACATACGTTGGTGATGACAAATACAATAAAGCACAGGCAAACGGCACATTCATTGTATCTAAAGTCCCTTCAAGCGTATCTGCAATAGCAGAAAACATAACCGTCGGTGATAAGGAAATAATTGAAATCAATGTTCCAAATGATGCAACAGGTTATGTGACCGTTAATGTCGACGGCAAAAATTACGATGTTTATGTAGCAAACGGCAAAGGACTTCTTGCTGTTCCAAATCTCAAAGTTGGAAACTACACAGTCAATGTCGACTATCAAGGAGACAGAAAATACGAAGCAAGCGAAAACTTCACAATATTTGTAGTATCTCCAATCGAAACAGAACTTATTGTTGTTGATCAAGGAAACAATACAGTTGTTGTAATTGTCGGCGATAATGCAACAGGTAATGTCACAATCACTGTTGAAGGCAAAAACTTCACAGGTGAAGTAATCAACGGCACAACCAAAATAACCGTTGAAAACGTGACTACCGGAGTTCACAACATTACCGTAGTATATTCCGGAGATGAAAATCACACAGATGCAACCGCAAATGCAACAATAACCATTCCGGATGAAGTCGTTCCAATAATAATCGTTAACGAGACAGTAATTGTCAATGAAACAGTAGTCGTGAATGAGACTGTAGTCATCAACCAGACTGTAGTTGTCAATGAAACTGTTGTCGTTAACCAGACTGTAGTTGTCAATGAGACTGTAGTCATCAACCAGACAGTTGTCAACGAGACAGTCATTGTCAATGAAACCATTATTATTAATGAAACTTCCAAACTTGACACTCCAATAGAAGTCAGTGTGGATGACATCAAAGTCGGTGAAAATGCTGTTGTAGTCATTAACATTCCTGAAAACGCTACAGGTAATGTGACTGTAACCATTGACAGAAAACAGTACGTTACTGAAGTAATCAACGGAACTGCTACTGTAATTGTCGAAAACCTCACTGAAGGTCCAAAAACAGTGATCGTCGAATATCCTGGTGATGACAACTACACTGCAAATTACACAATCTCCGGATTCAATGTCGAAAAGGTCAAAACAACTCCTGACATTGTTGTTGTTGATCAAGGAAACGGAACCGTAGTGGTTGTTGTTGGCGATAATGCAACCGGTAATGTCACAATCACTGTTGAAGGCAAAAACTTCACTGGTGAAATAATCAACGGCACTGCAGTAATCACACTTGACAATGTAACTCCTGGAGTTCACAACATTACCGCAATCTATTCCGGTGATGAAAATTACAACAATGCAACAGCTGACGGCACTGTCACAATTCCTAAATCCGACATTATCATAACCTTCGAGGCATATGACATTTACGTTGGAGATACTGAATTCATTAATGTAACTCTACCAAATGGTGCAAGCGGAAATGTATTAATTGAAATCAATGGATATGTCTATGAGCCGGTGGAAGTTGATGAAAATGTTGTAAGATTCGTGGTTGAAAACCTGAATGCAGGAGGCAAGACAGTTGTTGCATACTATGACGGCGATGATGAATACCTGCCAAGAAACGTCACAGACAGATTCACAGTATCAAAACACAATTCAACCGTAAGTGCTGAAATTGATGATGTTTATGTCGGTGATAATGTAGTTGTCATTGTAAAAACAATCGACGATGCAACCGGACAGGTACTGATTGACATCGATGGCGTAACCTACTATGCAAACGTTACCGATGGTGTCGGATCTGTTGAAATTCCTCGCATGCTCAACGGAACCTATCCTGTCAACTTAACCTATGTAGGTGATGACAAATACCTGGCAAGCTACAATTCAACTTTATTCCATGTATCAAAAGTTCCATCATTTGTAATTCCAATTGCAGAAGACATTTATGTTGGAGAACTTGAAAACATCCACTTAAAAGTCCCAACTGATGCAGTCGGAAACGTAACTTTAGTGATTGACGGTGAAGTATTCAACTTCAATCTGGCTGAAGGAGTATTGGCAGCAGTATACTCAGAAGGAGAAAAATACAATGTTGCAATCAGTGGCGGAAATGGTGTTTTAGTAATATCCGGTCTTCCTGAAGGAGAATACATAGTGTCTGCAAGATATAATGGTGATGACAAATACCTGCCATCAGTAAACGACACTACATTTACAGTTACTCAATATGTGCCTCCGGAAATTATCCACGAAGACGGACCATCCAATGTACAGGCACAGGATAATGAAACCGAACCTATCAATGTTCCATCAGATGAGCCTGTAAATCTGGTTCCTTATGAAGATGACGATGTCATTGATGCAAAATCCTTTGGAGACGCTACCAAAAACAAAACCACAGATGAAACTCCTGAAGACGTAACTCCAATTGCTGATCCTCCAGTGGTTGACACTCCAATAAGCGTGAAAGCACATGACATTTACGTAGGTGAAAATGAAACTGTTGTCGTAACAGTTCCAAATAATGCAACCGGAACAGTTACCATTGAAATCGATGGCGTAAAATACTCAACTACTGAAATTATCCAAGGTACAGCTACCTTTGTAGTTGAAGGATTAACCGCCGGAGATAAAACAGTCAATGTAAATTACTCAGGTAATGAAGTATACGCAAATAACAGCACAGTCGGTCAGTTCACAGTTTACAAACTTCCTTCAACTGTAAATGCAACAGGAAATGACATTGATGTTGGAGATGATGAAGTCATTGAAGTCACAGTTCCAAAAGATGCAACCGGAACAGTTACCATTGAAATCGAAGGTACAAACTACACTACCACTGAAATCAACGATGGTGTAGCTAAAGTTGTTGTCCATGGTCTTCCAGCTGGCGAATACATCGCTAAAGTATACTACGGCGGAAATGACAAATACCTGCCAAGCAACAATACAGTCAGCTTCAAAGTGTCTGAAGTCGAAACTCCAATTGAAAATGAAACCGAAGAAAATGACACTGAAATTGATGATGAACCGGATATTGACACTGACGGTGATGAAGAGTTAGATGAAACTCCTGTTAAAAAGACTACTCCTGCTAAAAAGTCTCAAGCTAGGGATGATGTCACATTAGGTCAATATGAAACTGGTAATCCTATTTTAGTACTGTTATTGGTTTTACTTGCAGCAGGATCTTCTCAAATCAGAAGATTCAAAAAATAAGATTTTTCAAAAAAATATATTGTATAAATTTACAATATAATTTTTACCCTTTTTTTTTATTTGCTTTTATTTTTTCATCTTGAAAATTTTAACGACTATTTTTCAGATTAATTTCATTGAAAATCATGACATGGAAAATATTGAGTTTCAATGTGGGATTCTATTTAATTTGGCGATTTTGAGTGAGTTAAAAACAGCCCTTAAAATGGGGCAATATCTATTGTATATTTTCTCATGTAACTATCTGATTTGTACATAATATTATATTAATATTGAGCCTGATTTAATTATCTAATTCAATTGTTGATATTATTCATTATGAGTATATTTTTTTATAATAATGTTCATTTAAATTTTTTTAATGTTCAATTATTTTTGCATATTGATTGAATTTGATATAAAATATTTAATATATAAATTTATTTTTAATAAATGTTCATGTTTTTTTTTAAAATAATGTATATCGTTCTATAATTTTGCAATATTGTGGTTATAGTAATAATTATATATTATGGTATACTAAAATATATTTCAGTTATAAACATTTTATGATGTTAAAAATGTATTACATAACTATTATGGAGAAATAAAAAATGAATTGGCAAAGAATCTTAATATTTTGTTTAATATTATGCATTGTCTGCTCAGTTTCTACGGTTTCTGCCGTTGATACGAGTGCGGATGATGCAAATGATACTTTGACGACCTCAAAGGGGGAAGTTGTCGGAGTAGGTAATGAGTTGTCATTAGGTTCAAGTCCAAATGTGGAAGTTTTAGCAACAGGAGGGGGATCATTTAAAGATTTGAATGACCTTATAAATGACCCAAATCTTGCAAGCAATCCTACAATTGACTTGCCTCAGAATTACACATACGATAACTCTAAAGACGGCGATTATAAAAAGGGAATATTCTTTACAAAAGCAATGACCATAGACGGTCACGGCTATGCCATTGACGGAAACAATCTGGCAAGGATATTCGGTATTGGGACACGTTTCGCTAACAATCAGATAACACACCCTGGTACTGATGGTCCGGTCACTTTAAAGAATATCATATTCGTAAATGCATTCAGTAATGAAGGTAACCAGAATGAAGGTTTTGGTGCTATAGAATTTTATGGTGATGCTAATGCGCAGAGCACTCTTTTGCTTGAAAACTGTACTTTTCTAAACAATAGGGCGCCATGTGCTGCTGCATTGTCAATGGGATACAGTTACAATAATCTTGTAAACATTACAAATTGTACATTTGAAGGCAATACTGCTACTGTGATTGGTGGTGGAGCCATAAGACTTAGGAATAACGTAAACAATCTGAAAATCACTGACACTCTTTTCAAGAGCAATAAGGCACTGGCATCTGACAGTGGAGCAATCCATCTTGCAAGTGGTGGTGTCGGAACTTTAATCAAAAACTGTACTTTCGAATCTAATAATGCATATACAATGGCTGGAGCTCTTTCATGTTCCGTTGAAGGGTTGAAAATTGACAATTGTTCTTTCATATCAAATTCAGCTACTCAAACCAACACAGGTCGTGCAGGAGCAGTTTACATATCCGGTCGTAATGCTTTGATAAACAATTCCAGATTTATAGACAATTATGCTACATTTAGCTCAAACGCTTACGGTGGTGGGGCTATTGAAATTGGATCTGCTGCTTTAAATACTACAATAAATTACTGTAATTTTACAGGGAA
The DNA here is from genome assembly GCF_947169325.1 of uncultured Methanobrevibacter sp. Lineage (GTDB taxonomy): Archaea > Methanobacteriota > Methanobacteria > Methanobacteriales > Methanobacteriaceae > Methanocatella. Next base: position 117,004 of record NZ_CAMVPN010000001.1, read on the forward strand.
TCATGCTGAAAAGAGCCATGGAGGAGCTATATCTTCTCAAAATGGTAGGGATATTACCATTAACAACACCCGTTTTGAAGAAAATTATGCGGCCAGTGGTGGAGCTTTGTTTTTCGAAAATCCAACCAATCTTATGATGTTCAACAACACGTTCAAAAAGAATTATGTTGTTGGTCAATTCGGTGGAGCTATTCACTTCAACAGTAAATCAGAAAATGTGCATCTCTTGAATTCATCTTTCATCTCTAATACTGCTACTAAAAGCAATGCGGGTCGTGGTGGTGCGATTCGTTTTGACGGCAGTGAAAACGGTTTCAAGTACTTCTACATCTATAATGTTGATTTCATAGACAATCACGCCAGGGATGAAGGTGGAGCATTTTCACACAACCAGAAAGGATTATACTTCTATTTTGAAAACTGTACTTTCATTAACTGTACTACAGAAAAGAGGACTAATGCATGGGGTGGTGGAATGTATTTCAACGCTTATGACAGCAGTTTGAAAAACATTACATTTATCAACTGTTCATCCCAATCAGGTGGTTCAATGTCCATCAAATGGTCTGTAGGATGTAAATTTGAAAATATCACCATTATCAATTCATCTGCATCCGCCTACGGTGGTGCGGTCATGATATGGGATAAGGATTCTGTTTTTGCAAATGCAACTATAATTAATACTACATGTGACAGTTATGGTGGTGCCATTGCTGTTTCAGCTAACTACGGAAGCTCTCCTGCCAGGGTGACTTTAACTGATATAAATATCACCAATTCCAAAGCGCAATATGGTGGAGCAATCTATCTGAATGGAGATTATTCCAACTTAAATAATATAAACATTACAAAGTCCTCCGCTATCAACGGTGGTGGAATAATCGTGCACAGCAGTGAGAACACTTTCACAAAAATACGATTCAACGACAGCATTGCCACTTCCAACGGTGGGGCGATGTACATCAACAGTGATCATCAGACTATCAGAAACGCCACTTTTGAAGGATGTAACGCTACCAATTGCGGTGGTGCAGTTTACATAGGCAATTACATTTACATATATGTCCACGATTCAATATTCAACAATTCATATGCATATAACGGTGGTGCTTTCTATTATGCAGGTAGTTTAGGTACTGTGGTTTCAATTCATAATTCCACTTTCACAAACAACAATGCATCCCACAACGGTGGTGCAGTATACTATGTTGTAGTTGATGATACAGGCAGTGACAATAAGGTAATCTATAGGGATTATAATAACTTTGATGGTGAAGGTGACAACAGTACAGGCAGAACCACTCTTACCATGAGAAGCAGTGCTGGTTCTACATATGCAAAACGTATAGATGACTGTTATTTCAAAAACAACAATGATTATAAATTTACAATGGCCGCCAGCAGCGCTACCGATACTGTGCTTGGTATTGTAACCATATCCAGTCCGCAGGATCCAAATTCACGCTCCTTTAGAGTTGTTGTAAATATCACTCAGGGAAATCGGCTAGTCACTCAATTGATTTTAAGCACTCCTTTGGATTATCAGAATTACTTCAGGCCTGCCGAAAAACGTTTCATTATAAGTACCAGGGAAAACCTGACAAAAGATACAGAATATAATGTGAGCGTAGGTTTTGAAGATAACACCTACCTGTACAAGGAAGCCAAATCCAGCTTTAAGACCGCTAATGTTTTCGCGTACGGTGATTTTAAAATCCTTCAGCGTTTAATAAACGAGGCAATTGCAGGCAATGGAATAGTCACATTGGAAAGGGATTATATTTTCACTGCAGCTGAAGACTGGGGAACTATGGTAAATTTCCCTGATGACTGGTGCATGAACATTACCAGTTCAATTACAATCAACGGTCAGGGAAACAGTATTGATGCGCTTGGATATTCCAGAATATTCAACATTACCGGCGCAAATGTCGTAATAAACAATGTCAAGCTTGTCAACGGTAATACAAGCGGAATATACAATGATGCTATTTTACACCAAGGTAAAACCAAAGCATATGGTGACGGTATTCAAAAAGGTGGAGCAATATTCTGGGCAGGTGAAAATGGTGTCTTAAACAACACTGATGTTCTTGATAACTTTGCTGAATACGGTGCAGGCATATTCTACAATTCAACAGCTTCAAACTGTAAAATCGCTAATTCATCATTCTCCAATAACAGGGCTACCAAAAGCGGTGGAGCTATTGAATGTAATGCCACTAAAATGAACCTTACAAACACAATATTCGAATCCAATTATGCTCAAAACGGATCTGCATTATGCAGGGAATCCGGCGCCACAGGTGGTTTCGGTTACAACAACACTTTCATCAGAAACCAGGCTGAGATTGCAGGTGCGGCTCTTGCATGGATGAAAGCCGAAAACATCTACATCAACAATTACACATTCATCGACAACACTGCAGGATTCAGTGGGGGTGCAATCTATGTTGGTGAAGACAGTACAAACTGTACTGTGGCTTACAGCCGTTTCAGCGGAAATAATGTCACATCTTCAAGTAATGGACACGGTGGTGCTATTGAATGGTATGCTGATACTGGTAACGTCATAAATTCCACATTTGTAAACAACAATGCGCCTACCGGCGGTGCAATCTATGTGGGCGGTGCATCAGGCCACATCAACATCACCCAATCAGGATTCCTGAGAAATCATGCGATTCTCTCAGGTGGGGCAATTGACCTTGTAGCATCTTCAGTTACCGTAAACAACAGTTACTTCAGGGAAAACACAGCTTCAAACGGTGGAGCAATATTCGTTGGTGGAACAGGTGAAAACAACTTCATCAACGCTTCATATTTCACAGACAACAACGCAACCAACGGTCGTGGTGGAGCTATCAACTGGAACGCTTCCGCTGGCCAGATTTATGACACAAACTTCACACGAAACCATGCTGACTATGGTGGTGCGGTATATATTGGAGGAAGTTCAGACAACAGTAAAATCGTCAATGTGAGATTCACCAAAAACAACGCCACATATAATGGTGGTGCTATAGACTGGAACGCTACCGGAGGTAAGCTTTACAACACTACCTTCATTTCAAACTATGCAGGCGAATACGGTGCAGCATTATGTAGGGAATCAGGAGCTACCGGTGGAGGAGGTAAAAACAACACCTTCATTTCAAACCATGCTGGAATTGCCGGTGCTGCCTTAGGATGGATAAATGTAAACAAAATATCAATTGATAACTACACATTCATTGACAACACTGCTGATAGGAGCGGTGGAGCAATCTATATCGGTGCAGGCAGTGACAACTGTAACATAATCAACTGTACCTTCCGCGGTAATAACGTCACCAATTTAACAGGAGGACACGGGGGTGCTGTTGATATAGTTGCAGACAATGCTACAATCAAGAACTCCAATTTCACAAACAACAATGCATTCTATGGTGGAGCTGTCTTTGTCGGAAGCGCATCAGGTAACACAAACATCACAAACGTAACATTCACAAGAAACAATGCAAATGTGGATGGTGGAGCCATAAACCTGCAGGCATCAGGTGTAAGGTTAAATGACACCAGATTCCACTCAAACAATGCTTTAAGAAACGGTGGTGCCCTATATGTTGGCGGTGAAGGTACAACCAATGTGATTTATAATTCCACATTTGAGGATAACAGGGCAGAAAATAACGGTGGAGCAGTCTATTGGCGTGCACATGCGGGCCATATCGCATATTCAAACTTCACAAACTGGAACACTGCAATAAATGGTGGTGCAATATATCTTAATGGAGTTTCAAGCAACACCAACATCACTCATGTAATCTTCAGAAATAACTATGCATACAAAAACGGTGGTGCAATCGACTGTAATTCCACCAGAATGAATCTCTCATATACATTATTCGAATCCAATTGGGCTGATGAGTATGGTGCTGCTTTATGCAGGGAAAAAGGAGCTACAAGCGGTTTCGGTGAATACAACAACTTCACTTCAAATTACGCAGGCATTGCAGGTGCCGCTTTGGCATGGCTTGATGTGGAAAACATCAACATCAACCACTACCGCTTCACAGACAACATTGCAAATCAAAACGGTGGTGCCATTTATGCCAGTGTGGGCAGTAACAACTTCACAGTAAATAACTGTGTTTTCACAGGAAACAACGTGACAAATGACACTGCAGGCCACGGTGGTGCAATCGACATAGATTCAGATAATAACACAATCAAAAACTCCAATTTCACAAACAACAATGCATTTGATGGAGGTGCCCTGCATATTGGAAGTGCTTCAGGTCACACCAACATCACAAATGTAATATTTACCAAAAACGGAGCTCTAAATGATGGTGGAGCTATCAATCTGGATGCATCTGGTGTAAGATTAAACGACACCAAATTCTACAACAACACTGCTGTTAAGAATGGTGGCGCTCTTTATGTCGGTGGTGTGGGCACTACAAATACCATTAACAACACTCTCTTTGACAACAACAAAGCGGGAAGCCGTGGGGGAGCTATTGACTGGCTGGCCAAAAAAGGTGAAATAACCTATTCCAACTTTACCAGAAACTCCGCTGAATCAGGTGGTGCAATATTTTTAAACGGCCAATCAAGTGAAAGCGTACTGTCCCATCTGATATTTGAAAACAACGCAGCAACTAAAAACGGTGGAGCAATTGACTGTAACGCAACTCTTGTAAATCTTACACATACCAAATTCGCCTCAAATACTGCTGAGTTTGGAGGGGCTTTATGCAGAGAATCAGGGGCTAAAGGAGGATTTGGTGTAAACAACACATTCGATAAAAACCACGCTACCAAATCAGGTGCGGCTCTTGCATGGTTAGGTGTTGAAAACATCAAAATCAACAACTATACATTTACAAACAACACTGCAGATTACAGCGGTGGTGCAATCTTTGTGGGTCCTGGAAGTGACAACTGTCAAGTGCATAACTGTACATTTGATGAAAACTACATCTCCAATGCTATCAGCGGTCGTGGAGGAGCTATTGACTGGATTGGAAACAACGGTACAGTCAAGAACACTACCTTCAACAAATGTATCTCCATAAATGCAGGTGCAATATATGTTGATGAGAAATCAGACAACTTCACAGTTAAAAATTCGACTTTTACAGAATGTAATTCCCTCACCAACGGTGGAGCTCTTGTATTGAACGGTGATAATGTCACAGTCTACAATTCTACTTTCATTTCCTGTTCAGGTAATGATTATGGTGGTGCAATAGCAGGTTTCACCTCCAACAACGGCAATATCACTGACTGTTACTTCAAATATAATACAGTTGGAATCCGTATCAGTCCGCAAGGAGTCTATTATGGTGAAGGTGGAGCAATATATTGGGAAAACTCCAAAAACCTGACAGTTAAAGATTCAAGATTCAAATCCAATGCCGCACACCTCTCAGGAGGTTCAATATCTGCCAATAACTGTAGCGATTCAGTGGTATGCAACATCACAACTCAGGATGAAACAGCATTCAGAAACGGAGGATCTGTGGCATGGCTTAACTCCAACAATGTAACAATCAAGAACAGCACATTCAACGATTCCGGTGCCAACTATAATGGAGGATCACTCTATATGGCTGGCGTCAACGCTACAATCAAGGATACTCTTGTAAATTACACATGGGCATCCTGGGGCCGTGGTGGAGGACTCTATGTTGATGGAAACGTCACATTAAACAACGTGACATTCAACGACACTCACGGTGATGAGGACAATGCAACTGCAATATATTTCAAATCAGGAATATCAAATATATTAAATTCCAAATTTGCCAATTCATTTAACTCAATCGGAATTGCTCCAAAAGCTAATGTAACAATTAAGGGAACCAACCTTACAGCGGACGACCCGAACAAAACACTTAAGTATCTTGAGGATAATTCCACTGTTGGGGTCGAAAAGACAAAATACGCCATATGGAACGACGGTGAGCTCTATCTTGAGAAGAACAACTTCGATTATGTGATTTTCAACAACGGAACAATAACATCCAAAACATATCTGGATGTATTATATAATCAGACCTGGAACGTAACATGGAATGAGACATTCACATTCAGGGCAAACATTACAGATGACAACAACAACTCAATCATTTCAGTAAAATCCCTGAAAACCTGGAACAATCACGACATGGGCGGAACATTCAACATGTCCTACAACCAAAGGAAGCTCAACACATACTTCCAGGACGTATTCATAATTTACGGAAGCGATGCGGGACTGGCCAACTGTGTCAACAGGTCAGGTACGATAAGAGTCAAAATGCCAGTGTATCTAAGTTTGACAGCTGATGCCACAAATCCTGACCATGTGGTAATCACAGCAACATTGACTCCGCAATATAAGAGCAACCATACAATAACAGACAAGTTCGTCTATTTCAAATTAGGTAGTTTAACCTTCTCAGGTCCAATATCTTCTCAATATCCTAAAAACTGGACAATAAGCAGATCCCAATGGGAATTGGCAAATCTTGCTGCAGGAACTCATATGGTAACTGCAGAGTTCAAGGAAGATGACTACCACCTGGGAGTTGAAAACTGGACAACATTCGATGTCCACTTCCGTGAATCATGGATAAGGGTTGCAATTGCAAACATCAACTATGGTGAAACCGCCACAGCATTGATTACCACAAACTCAAATGCAACAGTGAACTTCACTTTCCATGGAAGAAACATAGTCATTCCGGTTACAATGACCAAAAACCCAACTACCGGATACTATGAAGGAAGAGTAGATACAACAGTTGCAGAATACATAACAACTGGATTGCATGACGTTGACGTGGTTCTCGCTGAAAACGAATATTATGCATTCAACACCAACAGGACATCCTTCGAGGTTCGCAAGCTCAACACAACAGTTGGCGCAACAAGAATTGCAGTGATTCAGGTTGGTGACAAACAGGTAATCACAGTTACTGTGCATGACACATATGCTCCTAAAAACCCTACAGGTTTTGTCAACATCGCTATAGGTGGTGAAACACACTACAAGAAATTGGACGCTAACGGTCAGGCAACACTGAATATCTATGATCTTGCCAAAGGCGAGTACAATAATTATGAAGTTGAATATGAAGGTGACGGCATATTTAATGGAAATTCCACAAAGGTATCATTCAGGGTCGATGGTGACGATGACTATAACATAACAGTTAAAGTCAATGATGTAAAACTCGGTGAAAATGCCACTATTTACATCGTCTTACCTATATCAGTCACTAACAATTTGACTGTTTTTGTCAATAATACAAAATATGAAAATGTGACTGTAAAAGATGGTCTGGCTATTGTCAATGTCAACACTACTGTATTGAACAATCCTGGAAGATATGTTGTCAATGTAACCTATCCTGGAGATTCAGTTTACGCTTTAAAACAAAATAACGGCAATAAATTCAATGTCACTGCAACTGATGACTGGACACTCAACCTCAATGTTGTCTCACGCCCATACGGTGAAAACACAGTATTTACAGTAACACTTCCTGGCAATGTTGCAACCAAAATGGTGAACCTGACAGTCGACGGTGAATACCATCCGGTCAGCATAAACAATGCCGGTGTGGGCACACTGACACTGAACAACCTCTCCGGAGGATTGCATAGTGTAGTTGCAAACTACACTGGTGATGCTAGGTACGTTACAAAAACAAATTCAACCAAATTCCTGGTTGAACGGGCAGCATCCACAGTGACACTGACACAAAACGCAAACGGTGATGTGATTGCTACCGTGCTTCCGACCAACGTTACCGGAACAGTGACATTCTTTGTCAATGAAAGAAACTACACAGTCAATCTGGTTAGAAACGTGGCAACATTGAATAGGAACAACCTGACAATCGGAAACAATTCAATTGCAGTGGTTTACAATGGGGACATCAACTTCACTTCATCCAAAAACTCCACTAAATTCCCGATTGCCAAAAATCCAGCTCTTGTAAATGTGACTGCAACAAACGAGACTTACGGCAAGGATTCAACAATAACTGTAAAAGTTCCTACAGCCCAAAAAGGCTATGTGACAATAACAGTCAATGACACTCTTATAAACACAACAGTTAAAATTGAAAATGGTGAAGCCAAATTTGATGTTGGAGACTTAGGAGTCGGCAGATACATCGTCAATGTAACTTACCTTGGTGATGATTCACACACAACCGAGAAGAACTTCACTTACTTCAACATTACAAAAGCAACATTAACACCGGTCATTATTGCTCAAAACGTTACAGTCGAAGAGAATGCAAGCTTTGTAATATCCGTAAACGATGATTTCAAAGGTAAGGTCAAAATCAGCGTAATTGGAGGAACAACCCATTATGATGATGGCTTGCAATCCCTGATTTACATCAACAAATTGCCAAAAGGCACATACACTGCCAATGTGACATTCTACGGTGATAACAACTACACAGATAAATCAGTATTGGTTGACTTCAACGTATCTGCAGTAGAGCCTACAATCAACGTAACAATCGCTGATGCAACATATCCTCATGATACAAACGCAATCGTTAAGGTATCCGGCTATGCAAACGGTACTGTTGAAATCAAAGTTGGAGAAAACACATACACAAGGCAAATACACAACGGTGAAGTTACAATTCCTATAACTGGTCTTGATGCAGGTCTTAAAGAGGCATCTGTAAAATTCACAAGCGCTGATGACTATAATACCAATGTAAATACAACATATAAATTCTTCATTAATCAAACAGATTCCCATATAGACATCAACGTAACTCCTGAATCCGGTTTACAATCAGGTGATGATGTAATACTCAACATTACCGTATCCTGTACAGGAGACGTAATAGTATATGTGGACGGCAAGGAAAATAAGGATGTTCTTTCAAATAACAGAATTGTTCTTAACAAAAACGACTTAAGCGTTGGAGACCACACTGTTGTTGTCTACTATCCAGGGGACACCAACTACAGAAGCTCATCCGCTTCCCATACATTCACCGTCGGAAAACATGATTCCAAAGTAAACGTAACTGTTGATTCTACAGTTCCATACAATGAAGTTGTTGAAATTACTGTAGAAACTCCTAAAGCCCAAACAGGCTATGTGACAATCACAGTAAACAGCAGAAACTACACTGCAAAACTTAAAGACGGTGTGGCAAAGTTCAACGTCACAGGCCTGAAAGTCGACAAATACACTGTAAACGTAACCTATGAAGGAAATGAAAACTACACTGTCAAGGACAATTCAACAAAATTCGAAGTAACTCAAATCAGCTTAAAAGCAACAGTAATTGGAGTCAATGTGACCGATGCAATGAATTCAACATTCGTAATCTCCGTTCCGGATGATTATGAAGGCCAGCTCACAATCACAGTCGATGGTGAAACATACACAGGCAATGCAGATTCAATAATTCAAATGACTAAACTCACAGTCGGTGAAAAGACAGCTCATGTGGTATTTGCAGACGACAACAACTACAAAGGCACAGCATTTGACGTGACATTCAACATAACAAAATCCGAAAATGCTCTTCCTGTAACAACTGTAGTCAACAGCACAACAGTAGTCGTTACAGTGCCTGAAAACGTAACCGGAAACGTTACTGTGGTTCTTCCAAACGGAACCAACAAGACTGTTGTCATTAAAAACGGCAGTGCAATAGTAACCCTTGAAAACATGACTCCTGGTGAAAACAACATTACTGTAATATATACTGACGGAAACAATACAATAACAACAAATGCAACCGTAACAATTCCAAAATACGATTCAGACATGAAAGTAATCGTCAGTGAAGCCAAAGCAGGAGGCAATGCAACTGTAACAGTTGAAGTTCCTGTAAATGCAACAGGTACAATAACAGTTACAATCGACGGTAAAACCTACACAACAGACAACATTATCTCCGGTAAGGCAACAATTACAATTGAAAACCTAACTGCTGGAAACAAAACATTGATAGTTGAATACTCAGGTAATGCAAACTACACTGCAAACTACACCTTGGCCAACTTCACAGTAGCGCCAGGCAAGGTCGAATCTGAAATCATTGTTGTTGATCATGGTAACGGCACTGTTGTTGTGGTTATTGGTGATAATGCAACCGGTAATGTGACTATCAAGGTCGGTGATAAGGAGTTCAATGCTACTGTGGTTAACGGTACTGCTATTGTTAATGTGACCAATGTGACTCCGGGTATTCATGAGGTTGAAGTGATTTATTCAGGTGACGGCAATCATACCAATGCTACCGCTAATGCTAACATTACTGCTCCTAAGTATGACTCAGAAATCAAAGTTGAAATTACTGAGGTTAAAGCTGGTGAACCTACAACAGTAACAGTTTATGTGCCAGTAAACGCAACAGGTACTGTGACAGTGACAATTGACGGTAAAACTTACGCTACTGACAACATTACTGATGGTAAAGCGGTAATCACAACCGATAACCTGACTGCTGGACCAAAAACCGTAATTGTGGAATACTCCGGTGATGGAAACTATTCAGCTAACTACACAGTTGAAAACTTCACTGTTGCAGGAGGCAAGGTTGAATCTGAAATCATTGTTGTTGATCATGGTAATGGCACTGTTGTTGTGGTTATTGGTGATAATGCGACCGGTAATGTGACTATTAAAGTCGGTGATAAGGAGTTCAATGCTACTGTGGTTAACGGTACTGCTGTCGTTAATGTCGATAATGTGACTCCGGGTATTCATGAGGTTGAAGTGATTTATTCAGGTGACGGCAATCATACCAATGCTACCGCTAATGCTAACATTACTGCTCCTAGGTATGATTCACAGATGAACGTTACTGTTGGTGAAGCCAAAGAGGGTGAGCCTATTGTAATTACTGTTGAAGTTCCTGTTGGTGCTACCGGTGAGGTCATTGTTAATGTTGGTGGTGAAAACCATACCGGAACAATCGATCCTGTAACAGGCAAGGCTATTGTAACAGTTGATAATGTTTCAGCGGGCAATCATACAATCGCTGTTGAATATGCGGGTGACGGCAACTACTCAGCCAACTACACAATCTCCAATATGGTTGTTGAGAAAGCCAAAGTCGAATCAGACCTTACTGTTGTTGATCATGGTAACGGCACTGTTGTTGTGGTTATTGGTGATAATGCGACCGGTAATGTGACTATCAAGGTCGGTGATAATGAGTTCAATGCTACTGTGGTTAACGGTACTGCTGTCGTTAATGTCGATAATGTGACTCCGGGTATTCATGAGGTTGAAGTGATTTATTCAGGTGACGGCAATCATACCAATGCTACCGCTAATGCTAACATTACTGCTCCTAGGTATGATTCACAGATGAACGTTACTGTTGGTGAAGCCAAAGAGGGTGAGCCTATTGTAATTACTGTTGAAGTTCCTGTTGGTGCTACCGGTGAGGTCATTGTTAATGTTGGTGGTGAAAACCATACCGGAACAATCGATCAGGTAACAGGAAAAGCAATTGTAACAGTCGATAATGTCTCACCAGGCAATCACACAATCGCTGTTGAATATGCAGGTGACGGCAACTACTCAGCCAACTACACAATCTCAAACATTACAGTTGAAAAGGCAAAGGAAATCTCAGAAATTACCGTGGTTGACCATGGAAACGGCACTGTAGTGATAGTCGTTGGAGATAACGCTACAGGTAATATCACTGTTAAAGTAGGGGATAAGGAATACAATGCCACTGTCATAAACGGAACAGCAGTAATCACATTGGACAATGTCACTCCTGGAGACCATGAAATTGAAATAGTCTATTCAGGTGACGGCAAACATAGCAATGCAACTGCAAACTCAACAATAAACGTTTCAAATGTCAAAACATCAACACAAGTTGAAGTTTCAAACATCAATGTTGGCGAAAAGGCAATCGTTAAAGTGACAGTTGACCCTAAAGCCACAGGAGAAATCACAATTGAAATCGACGGTGTGAAATACACAAAAGAGGTAAGAAACGGCGCCGCAACATTCGAAGTTGAAAACCTCACTGCAGGTGAAAAATCAGTATTTGCTCTATTCAACGGAGGCGAGGACTATCGCGAAAGCTATGCTTCAGCACAGTTCAACGTGTCCAAAGTCAAAACATCATTCAATGTCACAGTCAATGATGTCCATGTCGGTGAAAACGTAACCGTTACAATAACCCTTCCGGATGACGCAACAGGACAAATCCTCATTGACATTGACGGCATCGGATACTATGCAAATGTAACTGACGGTGTGGCAACCGCCTACATCCCATATCTGCCAAGCGGAACATATGACGTGAACATGACCTACAGCGGTGATGAGAAATACGTATTGGGTTCAAACAGGACTTCCGTCAAAGTCCAGAAACTCGAATCATTCGTAATTCCGCAGGCAGTAAACATCAAGGTCGGTGAAAACGAAATCATCAAGCTGTTCGTCCCTAAAGATGCAACCGGAAATGTCACACTAGTGATTGACACAGAAGAGTACACATTCTCCCTTCCTAACGGTGCATTGGGAACCGCATATGTTGAAGGTGAAAAATACACAGTTGCAGTAAGCGGAGGAAACGGTGAAATAACAATTTCAGGTCTTCCTAAAGGAGAATACTTCGTAAGCGTCAAATACAATGGAAATCACAAGTACCTGCCGTCAACAAACTCCACAATATTTACTGTATCAAAAATTGATACAAAAATGGATGTGATTGATGAGGGCAACGGAACAGTCAAAGTGATCCTGCCTGATGATGCAACCGGAAACGTTACTGTCAGTGTGGACAACAGAACCTACACTGCAGCTGTTGAAAACGGAACAGCAACAATCACATTGAATGAGACTACTCCGGGAGTCCATGACGTTGAGGTGAAATACTCCGGTGACAATGATTATTCAAGCAAGACATCTAACGCAACAGTTGACATTCCAAAATATGAAACTCCGATTTCAGTTTCAGCCGATGACATCTATGTAGATGATGTTGCTGTCGTTACAGTAACAGTTCCGGATGACGCAACCGGTGATGTTACAATTGAAATCAACGGTGTTGAATATTCCTCAAAAATCAGTGATGGAAAAGCAATCTTCAATGTTGAAGGCCTTGCATTTGGAAACAAGACAGTTGCAGTGACATATCATGGCGACAAAAACTATCTTGAAAACTTCACCACCGGACAGTTTGAAGTGATGAAAAGACCTTCTACGGTCAGTGCAGTTTCCAAAAACATCAAAGCAGGTAAAAATGAGGTAATCGTCGCATCTCTTCCAAGTGATGCAACAGGTCAGGTACTGGTAAGAATCAACGGCATCGGCTATTACGGAACTGTTGAAAACGGTAAGGCCAATGTGATTGTTCCAAACCTCAAGTCTGGAAGCTACACAGCAGAAGTAACCTATGAAGGTGATGAAAAGTACCTGTCAAGCAACACTACAACATCATTCAAGGTAAGTCCGTCTTCAACTCCAATTTCCGCTTTCGGCGATGAGATTGATGTGGGTGAAGATGCTGTTGTTGTAATTGACCTTCCAAGCGATGCAACAGGAACAGTGACAATCAGGATTGACGGAAAAACACTAACAACTGACGTGAGTGACGGCAGAGCAGTATTTGTGATTCCAGGTTTAAGTGAAGGAATCTATATTGTAAATGTCTACTACTCAGGTGATGTCAATTATCCTGCAAACGAAACAGTGACCCATGTCATTGTAAATGATAATCATGACAGAAACGATACAAACATTTCAGCACATGCTGGAGTGGAACTGTCAGGTTATCCAACAGGAAATCCGATATTGATTGCATTATTGGCAATGCTGTCAATCGGATCTGTGCGCTTTAGAAGATTTAGAAAATAAATCTTCTTTTTTCTTTTCTTTTTTTTTAAAACTTCTTATTTTCACTTATATTTTCAAACATCTTCAAACTTTTTTATGAAATTTCTCACATAGACATGGCACTATTTCGATAAACTCATATGGGGTGAGCAGTACAAATAGGTCAGGTTTGTCATGATATTTTCTTGAGGGTAATGTGAAAACCCTATTTTGAGGCCAGGTTTATAATTCATTTAATGGGCTGTTTGTGAATTTTCTTGTTTTAGTCGAAATAAATCAATATTAACATATTTTCACATCGTTTTTTATTTTCACATAATTTTTAAGCTTTGCTTTGTTGTCTCTTGTTATTTTCGTGAAATAATTTCTTAGATTTTTTTATTTCAACTCTTCGCTTTTAAATTCTATTCCTTAGGCATGATTTTTGTTCGTATATATTGAAAAAAAGTATGGTTGAAAGTATTTTATTTATAGGTGGTATTGCTGTTTAATAATTTGGAATAGGTTAATTAAATTGCATATATTTTGCTTTCATCGATTACATCATTTAATATTTTGTAAAATTAGTATTTTTTAATCTAGTATTTTATAAATTCGTACTCATTATGTACCTAAATTTTACCATTTTATTGAAAAATGTTTAGTTTATTTTTGATATTGCATCTATTGTTTGGTAATTGTTCGTAAGTATTGGAATATATTTAGAATAATATCTTTTTTATTTCTTTTGTTTAGTTTTAGGTATGCCTAAATTAATAATATCCAAGATTTAGTGTTGTGTTTAAAAAGGTATTAATTTTTGATTATAATGATGAACAAATGTTCATAATTTTTAATAAATTTCTGAAATGATTTTAATTATTTTTTCAAAAGGTTTGAAAGTAAACCTTATATATTATAAGAATCTAAAATAAATATCACTATAGACTCTCCATAATCCGTTAAAAAAATTAACGGGTGTTATAAAATGGAGGGGGTGTATTATGAATAGAAAAGAGATATTGACAATAATATTATTAATATGTGTTATTTTCTCACTGCAGGCAGTAACTGCTGCTGACAGTGGATCAAATAGCACTGACGGTAATGTCTTGTCAGTTGATAATAATGTCTCTGCATACACTCTCCCAGATTCTGAATCTAATGACTTGTTGGGGTACGATAATGCAGTTTCATTTGATCAACTGAAAAAAGACCTTGATAAAACCGGAGATATAACTCTGGATAAGAACTATACGTATTTAGATTCAGATATAGCTAGCGTAGGCAATAAAGGAATTACTTTAACTGGTACTAAAACCATCAACGGTAATGGTAATGTAATCATTGATGCGAATCAGATGTCTAGAATATTCGTTATTGTACCAGGCGCTAATATAACATTGAAAGGAATTACATTTGTTAATGGTAATGCTACTGCTTTACCAGATGGTACTGCAACAGGTCATGGAGGGTCTATATTAGCAAATGGTGAAATCCATATTGACAATTGTAATTTCCAAGATAACACTGCTACATACGGTAATGGGGGTAGTGTATTCATCAAAGGCAGTGGCAGTACTATTACCAATTCTTACTTCAAGGGTAATCGTGCTATCAATAATGGTAAAGATAGTATTGGTCCAGGTGGTGCATTATTCATAGTTGATGCTAATAATGTCAAGATTAGCCATTCAATATTTGAATATAACTATGCTGGTTTGAATGGTGGTGCTATTGCAAGTAAAGATGGTATCACTAACTGTACTATTATCAATTGTACTTTTGAGCATAACACTGCTAATGGTTCTGCTGGTGCAGTGGGTATGCAAAGTTCTAATTTTAAAATGTATAACTCTACCTTCAAGCATAATGAAGCTAGAGGACTATTTAATAAGACAGGTACTACACCTTACTATCCTGGTAATGGTGGTGGAATAGTAGTCAGAGCACATAACAGTTATGTATATAATACTACTTTCATCAACAATACTGCTGCACTTTATGGTGGTGCATCATTCTTATCAAATACTACTGCTGATCCTACCAATAACAATACTAAGTATGAGCTTTGTACCTTCATTAACAATACTGCCAGTGTTAATGGTGGTGCGCTATATTGGGTTAAAGGTGCTCATTATGGTTATGTACTTAACTCAACATTTACCAACAATACTGCTGGCCGTAGTGGTGGAGCTGTATACTGGTTCGGTACTACTGGTACTATCAAGCATTCCAACTTTACCAACAATACTGCTTTAGGTATCGTAGAGGATAAGGACTCTTATGGTAACCTTACATATGGCGGTAATGGTGGAGCTGTCATGTGGGTAGGTTCAAATGGTACAGTATATAACTGTACATTCACTACTAACAATGCTACTAATAAAGGTGGTGCTGTATACCTGCAAGGTAGCAGTGGAGGTCTTTGTAATAATACTAAGTTTGATACATGTACATTTACCGGTAATATTGCTGGTGTAAATGGTGGTGCTATTGATTGGTATCGTGGTGCTAGAAATGGTCATATCCTAAATTCTGTATTTGAGGATAATATTGCTAATAGGTCTGGTGGTGCTGTATTCTGGTCTGGTATTGGTGGTGAAATCAAATATTCCAACTTTACTAACAATAAGGCATTAGGTATTAAGGAAGCTAATGATACTTATGGTAATATGACCTATGGTGGTTATGGTGGTGCTGTAATGTGGACAGGTCCTAACGGTACTATAGACAATTGTAGATTTATTACTAATGAAGCCCACTATAATGCTGCTGTAAATCAAGGTGGTCGTGGTGGTGCAGTATACCTGCAAGGCAGTGCTACTGATAACTGTACCAATGCTACATTTAGTAACTGTAACTTTACAAGTAATATTGCAGGTACTAATGGTGGTGCTATTGATTGGCACACTGGTGCGCATGATGGTAAGATTACTCATTCCACATTTGAGTACAATGTTGCAAAATCGAATGGTGGTGCTGTATACTGGAGAGGTCACCATGGTGACATATTTTATTCCAACTTCACCAACAATAGGGCTGAAGGTGAACACCCTGGTAGTTATGGTAATATTGGTGATGGTGGTGCAGTCTTCTGGGCAGGTATTAACGGTACTGTAGATCAATGCAGATTCATCGAAAATGAAGCTGTCAAAAATCCTAATTATGTTAACGGTGGTCGTGGTGGAGCAGTATATATTGAAAATTGTTCACATGGTAATAAGAATACTACATTCCACAACGTTTACTTTGAAAGTAATATTGCAGGTACTAATGGTGGTGCTATTGACTGGCACGAAGGTGCGGAAGACGGTATGATAGAAAACGGTATTTTCATAAACAACACTGCTCAACGTAATGGTGGTGCAATCTTCTGGTACGGACACAATGGTATAATCAAAAATTCAAGATTCACCAACAACAGGGCAACAGGTGAGCACCGTGAATATAACTTTGACATTAACATGACTGCAGGTGATGTAATACTTGTTACTGCACGTCCGGACATACAGGATGCTAAGGTTCATAAATTGTATGTAGTAAACCAAACTATTACAAAAACCACTTACACTTCAGAATATTACATAATTGTAGTAAATTCATCAACTGGTATACATGAATGGAAGCAAATTAGTGAAAGTGAAGCGGCTTCTCAATATGATTTAACATTGCCTCAAGGTAATGTTACCAACTGCACTGAATTGCCATCCAATTCAAGTGCTGAATTAAATAGATTATATATTCTCAACATTACAACTACAAATAAAATCGCTCACTTTGAGTCTTGGGTCGCATTCATCAATTCATCTAATAAAAAACAATGGAAACAATTGGATGAGATTGACATTCCAGTATCTGAATCAATCATTTCTCCTGTAGATTGGGCAATAGACCAATACTACGGTGGTGACGGTGGAACTATCCTTTGGAGTGGAGACATTGGTTACATATATAACTGTACTTTCACAGATTCCAATTCCGCTCGTCGTGGTGGTGCAGCATACATGACTGGAAGTGACTACGTAACATACGATTCATGTAATTTCACTAACTGTACTTCAGGTACCAATGGTGGGGGAGTAGACTGGTTGGCAGGAGCTAACTACGGTAAGATTTACAACTGTGTATTCAATCAAACAAGGGCTGCCCGTTCAGCGGGTGCAATCTATTATGACGGTTGGTATGGTGACCTTCAAAACATCACAATCATAGGTACCAAAGCATGGGGTGGATCCCTTGACAACAGCAGTGACGGTAGAGTAAAATATGCCGGTTGGGACTCAAGCCACTGGGATACAAATACCACTGGTGGTGACGCCGGTGCAATCATGTTTACCGGTTCAAACATTAAAGTTTATAACATTACATTCACAGACTGTATCGCTACAGGTCGTGGAGGAGCAGTCTTTTTACAAGATAATAAAAACGTAACATTTGATTTATGTGAATTCAGAAATAACCAGGCATTAGGTACTGCCAACAACACATGGAATGATGATAAAAATCTAAGCAGTGGTAAGAACAGGTTCCTGTCAGGTAACGGTGGTGCTATCGGTTTCGATAACGGTGCTACATTAGGAGTTATCAAGAACTCCAAATTCATAAACAACACCGCTCAACGTATGGGTGGTGCAATCAGTTTTGCCAAAGGTTCATCAAATGCAACCATAATCAATTCAACATTTGACAACAACACCGCTAAACGTAACGGTGGAGCTGTATCTGTTGATGGTTTAAATGCTAGATTTGAAGATTGTGATTTCACAAACAACTCAGCAACCGCTGAAGACCTTGACAGAAGCATATTTGACTTAACCAGTTTAAGCAAAATTAGAAATGTAACTACTGAAAATGCGATAGTTAATAAAACTGCACTCCCTACCCCTAGTGCAGATACATTAGGATATCTATATGTTATTGTGCAAATGAACGCTGGTAAGAAGATTAGTTACACCATGGCAATAACTGTAGGTAGTGCCACTAGTGGATATGACTGGTCACTAATGAAAAACACTACCGAAACAGGCCCATCCCCTGTAGACTGGGCAACTGACGAATACTTATGTGGAGATGGAGGAACCATCTTCTGGAGAGGAGACAATGGTATTGCTAATAACTGTAACTTTATAGAATCCAACTCCAATCGTCGTGGTGGTGCAGCATACATGACAGGATCAGACAACATAACATTCTCCAACTGTAACTTCACTAACTGTACTTCAGGTACCAACGGTGGAGGTGTAGACTGGTTGGCAGGTGCAAACTACGGTAGGGTAATCAACTGTACATTCAATAATACTAGAGCTGCCCGTTCAGCAGGTGCTATCTACTACGATGGTGATTACGGTCAAATGATAAATATCACAATTATTAATGCTACTTCATATGGTGGCACTCTACCTGCAAGTAGAGACGGTAGAGTAAAATATGCCGGTTGGGATGCAAGTCACTGGGATAGAAATACCACTGGTGGAGATGCCGGTGCTATAATGTTTACTGGAAACCACGAATACATCTATAACGCTACCTTCATAAACTGTACAACTGAAGGCCGTGGAGGAGCAGTGTTCTTGCAGGACAACACCAATGTTACATTCGAATTATGTAAATTTGAACATAACTATGCAAAAGGTACTGCAAGCAACACCTGGGAATCAAAAATTACACAAAATTCCACTGAAGACCTTGAAGATTTAACAGGTCACGGTGGTGCAATTGCATTTGATGTAAATGCTACAAACTGTAAAATCTTATCCTCCAACTTCACAGACAACCTTGCTCGCCGTAATGGTGGTGCAATCAACTTCGATAAAGGTTCCACTAACAACACAATCAGGGACTGCAGATTCGACAACAACACAGTTTACGATGACGGTGGTGCAATCAACTACGACCGTGGTGCAGATTACTGTTCAATTTATAATTCAATATTCTATAACAACACAGGTTTAGGCAGATTCAATTCCTCAACTAGAGGGGGTACAATCTGTCTTGTCGGTTCAAACATTACAATTTCCGACTCTCAATTCATTTTAGGAAGATCATATGCAAATACCACTGAAGGTGCAAATATCAGCAAAACAGATGGTGGTGCAATATTCCTGGCCGGTGATGATGTAAACATTACCAACACCCTGTTTGACAGATGTTCCGCTCCGAATAATGCTGGTGCAATCGAAATAGTCGGGGACCGCGCTACACTTACCAACTGTACTTTTGAAAAATGTAATGCTACCGAAGACGGTGGAGCATTATATGTACAGGGATTGAACTGTGAAATATACAATTCCACTTTCAGACACAACACTGCCGGAGACGATGGTGGTGCAATTAACTGGAAAGGTGACAACGGTTATGTATATAACATTACATGTTTCAACAACCACGGAATAAGCTTCAACGGTTCACACTCAAACGGTGGTACAATTTCCCTTAACGGTAATAATGTTACAATCACAAAATCCAGTTTCACCCAATCCGGTGCTTTAATCGCTGGTGGTGCAATCTTTGCTACCGGTAACAATGTTACCATTTCAGAATCCTACTTTGAAAGAAACAACGTTTCCCATACTGTAGTGGAAGAGGGCAAAGCATATACCACTGGTGGAGGTTCAATTTATGTATTCGGTAATAATTCAGATATAATAAATTGTACTTTCGATATGGCCAACGGTAAAGAAGGTGGAATTATTTATGTCCAAGGTCATAATGTGACAATTAATAATATTTCCACTAAACGTAGCTATGCTGTTGCAGGAGGAGCAATGTATATCGCAGGTGAAAACGCTACTATCCTGAAATCCAACATTACAATGGCTAACTCCACAACTTCATCAGGTGGTGCAATATATATTCAAGGTGCAAATGCAAACATTTCAGAGTCTTACTTTGGTAGGTGTGTTGGTGGTAAGGATATTTCCAGTACTCGTTTAGTTGATGGTGGAGCCATATATGTGAACGGTACTAATGCTACAATTTCAAAATCAGTTTTCGAAATGAATAATGTTTCCCAAGCTGGGGGATCTATTTTTGTACGTGGTAACAATACCAAGATTTTAGATTCTAATTTCACAAAATCTCATGCTACTATTGGAGGAATTATTTATGTTGAAGGACCTAATGCCGTAATTAACGGTTCATCATTCAGTATGAGTTCAGTAGTTACTAGTGGTGGTGCAATCTATGTAAATGGTACTAATGCAACTATTGAAAAATCATCATTTAAATTGAATAATGCTACAAACAATGGTGGTGCTATCGATGTTGAAGGTGATTTAGCAGAGATTAAAGACTGTAACTTCACAATCGACATTGTGTTAACCGGAGACGGTGGTGCAATTTACATTGGTGGTAAAAATACTGTAATTTCAGGCATTAACTCAAATATCACTCGTTCAAGTAATGGTTATGGTGGATCCATTTATGTTGAGGGTAAAAACACTATCATCAATCAATCTAATTTCGATTCTTCCAACTCTAAAAAGGAAGGTGGTGCAATTTATATTAAAGGGGACGATTCAAAAGTAATTGACTCCAATTTCACACGCACCTCAAATACCAATGGTGGAGCAATATATATTGAAGCTAAGAATGCTGTCGTTTCAGGCTCCAACTTCAACATGAACAATGCTTCCAATATGGGTGGAGCAATTTATATTTATGGTGAACATGCATCTATTATTAATTCAACATTTAATAAGACTTATGCTATTTCCGGCTCCAAGTATATTAAGGATGTGAACCATGGAGGCGCAATATATATTAAAGGTATTTATGCTAATATTTCAGGATCTAAATTTGAAAATTATGGTTCATATAAAGGTGGAGCAATTTACTTAGAAGGTAATTATGGTAATGTTGAAAATTCTTCCTTTGATAATGGTTATTCCGCTTCAGATGGTGGCGCTATTTTCTCCACTGGATCATATTCTATGGTTAAATATTCAAACTTTACAAATAATTATGCATATTATAATGGAGGGGCTCTTTACTGGTTCGGTGCAACAAAGAATAGTGTTGTGGGTTGTATATTCATAAACAACACTGCTTGTGGATATGGTGATCAAGGTACTAAAGGTGGAGGGGCCGTTTACTGGTCAGAAAAAGGATCTTATGGTGTTATCAGAGATTCCAAATTCATAAATAATTCTGTGATTGCTACTAAGGATAAGGCTGACGGTGGTGCGGTTTTATGGGATACAAATAAACATTGTATACTTGACAACTGTACTTTTGATTCAAATTATGTTACAAGTACAATGACTACTTGGACTCAGGGCGGAGCTGTTTACATGAGATCCAATAATGTTACAATTAGTAGGTGTACATTTGAGAATTGCTGGTCTCAAAAGGATAGTGGTGCGCTATATATAGCTAACGATAAAAATACTAATGTGTTCCTGTCTCCTATTGATGTTCATGTGTTTAATTGTACTTTTATAAATAACAGTGCTAAAGGTGAATATAACTCAGCTGATTATGACTGTGGTGGGGGTGCCGTATTAGTTAAACAAGTTGGTAATATTTACTTTACTGATGTTAGGTTTATAAACAATACTGCAGATAAAGGTGGAGCAGTATCCATGATTAGACCTAGTAAAAATGATAATAATTACTTTAGAAATTGTACTTTTATAGGCAATAATGCTACAGAAAATGGTGGAAGCATATGGTCAGGTTCTTATACCGGTGCAAATCCTATAACTCTTAGGTTGTATAATGTTACAATTTCTGATGGTAACGCCTCTTTGGGTGGAGGAATATACACTCTTGGTAATATTGTATACGATAATTTAACTTTCATAAATAATAATGCAACAAGTGGTGGAGCATTATATTGGGATAAAGCCTCTGTAACAATTAGTGACATGGTATTTATAAATAACAATGCAACTAATGGTGGGGCTATTTATATTCCTAAAGAGAGTACTACAGTTAAAAATTGTAATTTCACAAATAACAATGCAACTAATGGTGGTGCAATTTATGTTGGCGCAAATAGTGTTACAATTACCAAAAATAATTTCACAAACAACTCTGCTAAAGAGATGGGTGGTGCAATATATACTAATACTTCAGTTAGTGGAGGAAAAATAACATATTCAAATTTCACTCTAAATCATGCTAAGTATGGTGGTGCAATCTATGCTGGATCTGCTGGTTCTGGTAGTGCACATATTACTATTTCATATTCTACTTTCATCAAAAACGTTGCTAACAGTGATGGTGGGGCAATCTATGTTGCAAATCCATATTATGATATTAATTCTTGTAACTTTGATGGAAATAATGCATCAGGAAATGGTGGGGCTGTTTATGTTAAAGATGATTTATCAACAACTATTAAGGATTCCACATTTAAAAATTCATATGCTGGTAAAGATGGAGGTGCAGTATATCACAATGGTTCATCTTTAACTCTTACAATTAATCATGATGATTTTATTAATAACACTGCTCGTTATAATGGTGGAGCTATTTTATATGTAACTGCTGCTAAGAAATATAGAGATTATAATAACTTCGATAACCTTGGACAGACCACCTCAGCAGGAAGAACCAATGTTATTGATTCAGGAGTTCAGTTCATTAAAAATTCTTTATTTGAAAACAATAATGATTATCCATTGATTGTTCAAGCGATTCCAAATACTTTGGTTCCAACCATTAGAGTTATTTTAAATCGTCCAAAAGATTCAAGACCTGAAACTAAAATTAATTGGGTTGTTAATTTAACTAATGCAACTGATAATACGTTTATAAGACAAATAGTCGTAAATTCAACTACCTATTATGACCATTATAATGCAGTTTATGACTATGTATACGTGAATTTTGAAGGTTTGATGGATGAGCAAACCTATAGGATTAATGTCGGATTTAATGATACAAATTATATGTATAAAGAAAATTACACAACTGCAACTGCTGAGGGCAGTCTAATCGGTGAATTCAAACTTCTTCAAAAACAAATTATGGGCAATATCACCGAACAATCACAATCTCCAGGTGATGTATATGTGGTGTATTTAGAGGATTCATATACATTTACTAGGTGGGAAGATATTCCATATGCAAAATCTGATGACAGTTGTATGAACATTACCTCTCTTGATAGGCCATTAATAATTTATGGTAATGGTTGGGCTCTTGATGCAAAAGGATATTCAAGAATATTTAACATCACTGGTTCCAATGTTACTTTTGTTAATGTAAGATTTGTTAATGGTAATGCAAGCGGCAAATATAATGATGGAGTATATAATGGAGGAGCCATTTACTGGTCCGGTGCAAATGGTGCTGTAAATAATTGTTCCTTTGTTGATAATTATGCTGAAAGGGGTGGAGCATTATATCTAAATGAATCCGCTTCAAATTATAAGATTTCAGACTGTAAATTCAGACAAAATGATGCAGATACCTTCGGTGGTGCTATCGATTGTTATGCTCCAAAAATGAATCTTACCAATACTTTATTCGATAAAAACACTGCCGATACCGGTGCCGCTTTATGTAGGGAAATAACCGCTACAGGTGGATTCGGAAACTATAATAATTTCACTTCAAATAGGGCTAAAACCAATGGATCAGCTCTTGCTTGGATAAGTGCAGAAAGTATTAACATTAATCATTACATTTTCATTGATAATGTTGCAGGCAATAGTGGTGGAGCCATCTATGTAGGTAAAGGCAGTGGTAACTGTGTAGTTAATAATTCTTACTTCCAGGGAAATAATGTAACTAATGAATATGGTGTGCTTACAGGTCATGGTGGTGCTATTGAATGGTATGCTGGTAACGGTACAGTTTTAAATTCCACATTCATTGACAACCATGCGCATGATGGGGGTGCAATTTATGTAGGTCACGGTTCAGAAGAAATCAACATATCAGAATCCACTTTCCGCATAAACACTGCAGGCACTAAAGGAGGTGCTGTCAGTATTGAAGCATCCAAAGTTACCATTAATGCATCTGATTTCTATGATAATAATGCTACTTATGGTGGTGCATTGTATGTAGGTGGTGCAGGCAATCTTAATTATGTATACTCATCTGTTTTCGAAGGAAATAAAGCTAAAGATGGTGTTGGTGGAGCGATTTATTGGGAAGCTTCCTCAAGTTATATTTATGACTCTAACATAACTAGCAATTGCGCCGATTATGGTGGAGGTTTATACTTGGGCGGTGATTCCGCTGAAAGTACAATTCTAAATTGTAGTTTCACAGATAACCATGCTAAGTTCACAGGTGGTGCTATTGATTGTAATGCCTCTAAAATGTATTTATCCAACACTACCTTCGATTCCAATTACGCTCAATTCGGTTCCGCTTTATGTAGGGAAGTTAATGCAAAAGGAGGTTCCGGTGCAAACAACACTTTCATAAATAACCATGCATATGTTGCAGGTGCCGCTCTTGGATGGATGGGTTCAGTAAATATTACAATTACAAATTACACATTTATCAATAACTCTGCTGAGGTATGTGGTGGAGCAATTTATGTAAGTCGATCCAGTCATAACTGTTCAATTATTACTTCAAACTTTGAAAATAACTATGTAACTAATGCAACATCCACTTGGGATGGTAATAAATTCTATTGGACAGCATGGGATGGCGAACTTATGAGTTTCAGTCTTGTAGTAACTACCGATACTTCACTGATTAATACAACTGTGATTGGTGTGGATACTGTATTCTATAGTTCTAGTGAGGAAGCAGGTAAAGAGAATATGGGTGTTGGTGGAGCTGTCAGTTGTCTTGCAGCCAACGCTACAATTACAGGATCCAACTTCACAAATAACACTGCAAATAAAGGTGGTGCATTGTATGTAGGTTCTTATGAAGGACATACAAATATTAATCGTTCAGTATTCACATCCAACATTGCTTATGAAATAGGTGGAGCTATCAACTTACATGCTTCAGGAGTACACATTGATGACTCTCAATTCTATAATAACACTGCTGTTAACGGTAGTGCACTGTATGTTGGTGGTGTTGGAACAGCTAATAAGGTTCATGAATCTATTTTTGAAGGAAACAATGCTACTGATCATGGTGGTGCTATCTACTGGAAAGCATATGAAGGTGAAATTATAGGAACTAACTTCACCAATAACCGTGCTATCTATGGTGGTGCTATTTACTTGAATGGCGTATCAAATAATACAAATATTATCAATTCAACATTCAAATTCAACAATGCTACCAAAAACGGTGGAGCTATGGAATGTAACGCATCCAACATTGGAATTTACAACATTACATTTGAATCCAACTATGCAGGTGAATATGGTGCTGCTTTATGCAGAGAAAAAGGCGCAACCAGTGGTCATGGTACCAACAACACTTTCATAGCAAACCATGCCGGAATCGCAGGTGCAGCTCTTGCATGGATGGGTGTTGACAACATTAACATCAACTACTACTATTTCATAAACAATACTGCAAATGAAGGTGGGGCAGCAATTTATGTTTCCGATGACAGTGACAATTGTATAATCAATCATTCATCCTTCAAAGGAAATTACATAACCAATGATACTGGTGGACATGGTGGTGCAATCTATGTTGTTGGAGATAATGCTACCATTGTCAACTCCAACTTCACAGACAACCATGCATTCTATGGTGGTGCTATATTTGCAGGTAAATCCTCAGGTAATACAAACATATCAAATGTAACATTTGACGATAACTGGGCAAATGTGGATGGTGGTGCAATTGTCATTACCGGTTCCGGAGTGACTTTAAATGACACTCGCTTCTACAATAACCTTGCCGGTGACTCTGGTGGTGCAATCTATGTGGGCGGTGAAGGTACAAGTAACGTAATCTGGTACACCGTTTTCGAAAACAACACTGCAAGAGATCATGGTGGTGCTATTAACTGGCTTGCATATTCCGGAGAAGTATATTACTCCAACTTTACAAACAACTCCGCTGTTTACGGTGGAGGTATTTACTTGAACCATATTTCAAGCAGCAGTAAAATCGTCAATGTAATATTTAAAGAAAATAGGGCTACTAAAAATGGTGGTGCTATTGACTGTAATGCAAGTTATATGGGTCTTTTAAATACATTATTCGAATCCAACTACGCCGGTGAATATGGTGCTGCTTTATGTAGGGAAGCCGGTGCCGAACACGGTTATGGTGGAAACAACACATTCAATTCAAACTATGCAGGAATTGCAGGTGCTGCTCTTGCATGGCTTGATGTTAATGAAATAACAATCAGAAATTACACATTCTACAACAACTCTGCTTATAAGAGTGGTGGAGCAATATATGTAAACAAAAACAGTCCAAACTGTAAAGTAATTAACTCTACCTTTAATTTAAATTATGTAGTTGATGTTTTAGGAGGTAGAGGAGGAGTTATTGACTGGCTTGGAGCTAACGGTACTATTTACAATTCCACATTCGGCCTTTCCTATGCTGTAGTGGCCGGTGCATTATACATTGCTTCAGATAACATGAACATTACCAAATCCAACTTCTCATATGCAATTACCTTACAACGCGGTGGATCAATTCTTGGTGACCATGCAAACAACGCAACAATTGCCGACTGTTACTTCGACAACAGTGCGGCAATTGGATACATCACTCCTGAAGATAAGGACTTTGGTCAAGGTGGTGCAATATACTGGATTAATTCAGATAATCTTACAATATCAAACACAACATTCTACAAAACAGAATCCCACGCTGACGGTGCAGTATATCTCTTGAACTGTAACAATTCAGGATTCTACAACACATTATTCAATGATTCATTCTCAATTAGAAGTGGTGGTTCAATCTCATGGATTAATTCCACTAACGGTACAGTTGACAATTGTACCTTTATAAAATCTGAAGCTTTATTCAATGGTGGTGCAATTAATTTAGTCGGCATTGATAATATCACAGTTAAAGACTCAAAATTCAATAACACCCGTGCAACTAAAGCAAATGGTGGAACAATCTACATTGATGGTAATGTCACAATAGACAACAGTACATTTACAGATTATGAGGCATATAGTGACTGGGGCGCATCTTTATACATCCACAACGGAACTTCCACTGTTGTCAACAGCACATTTGACGGCATGGATGCAATCTGGGCATACAAGTATTCTACCGTATACTTAACTGAAAACAACATTACAGGTAAAAATCCAAACAGGAACATGACATATCTGGAAAGAGATTATGATTCCAAATATAATCCTATCGATTATGCTGTATGGAACGACGGTGTAATGTATCTTGAGAAAAACAACTTCAGTTATGTCGTATTCAACAACGGTACAATCATGACTCAAACCTATCTCGACATGCTCGATAATGATACATATGAAGTGGAATGGAATAAAACTTTCATGTTCTTTGCAAACATTACAGATGACAATCACAATACAATAATTTCTGTACGTTCATTAGGTACTTACAACAATCACCCTGAATATGACTCCGGTGTAAAATATAATCTGACCTATAACAGACTTCCTCTTCCTGCATATATTCAGGACGTATTCCTGCTCAGTGGAAACGATACAGGTTTGGCTAAATGTACATACCGCAATGGAACTCTGAAAGTTAAAATGCGCACTAACATGGAAATAACAAGAAGTGAAGAAAAAGATGAAAACATTACATTTACAGCTAAAATAACCATTCCATATGGTGGAGTTAACAGTAACTACACTATTAATCAGGACGACAAAGTCCACTTTGTAATTGGCGGTAAAGATTATTATGGCAATATCTTATGTATTTCAACAGACAATAAACATTGGATTACAGCTTATGCAAATGTCACATTGAATCATATGCATACAGGAACCTACACAGTTACCGCAACATTCGATGGTGATGATTACCACTTCGGCATTGCAAATTCAACTTTAGTTGTGCTGGATGCACGTCAAATCTGGATTGCAATTGAGGCTGCAGACATCTACTATAACCAAACCTTGATTTGTTATGTAACTTCCAATGCTACAAATACTGAAAACGGATTCATATACATAAGAATCAACGGTAGGGATGTGACCATACCTGATAACAAACTTGAGAAGGATGGTTCTAAAGTAATTCATATAACTCCTGAAATGTATAAGAACATGATAAACGCTACCGGTGAATACACACTTTCAGTGATGTTCAATAATGGTACATATTACGATTACAAATTGAATTTCTCCAATTTCAATGTGCTGAAATTCAAGACAAACATCTCTGCAAACGTAACCACTCCAATTGAATTCGGAGATACTTTAATGATTAACGTAACTGTTAACAAAACCGCACCAGGTTTCGTTGCAGTACGTATTGGAGAAGAACTCTATGTAGCATATGTCCATGATGGAATCGCAAGGATTAACATTACCGGATTGGCCGCTAAAACTTATACTGACATTCCTGTAACATATTACTCTAACAGTAGTTTCTATAACAGTAACTCTACCAAAATCACATTCACTGTCAATAAGAAATCCACATATGTGATGGATGTGAAAGTCGATGACATATTCTATCATGAAAACGCTACAGTCAGGGTAAAACTCCCAACTGACGCTACCGGAAACGTAACCGTTTGGGTTGATGATCATAAATATGAAAATGTAAGTATTGTTGAAGGTACTGCGGTGCTGACAAATATAAGCGGATTGGTCAGTGGAAAACATGTTGTTAATGTAACTTACGCAGGTGACGCATCATATGGTCCTCAAGATTTCAACGGAACAGAATTCACAGTAAAACCTGCTGAAGACTGGAAGATGAACATAACCACTGATGAGCATCCTTATGGTGAAAATACCACAATTACTATTAAATTGCCTTCCGATGTAATGGCCAAAAACGTGACAATAAGAATCGACGGCAAAGTTTATGTGGTTAATGTCACAAACCATGTTGCCAATTTAACCCTGAATAATCTTTCCGCAGGAACCCACAGCGCAAACGTAACTGCAGGCGATGCAAACCATGCAAACAAGACCCAGATATTCCGTCCTCAAATCGCTAAGGCAACTCCTGCAATTTCCATATCCGTAGTCAATGGAGATGTTGTTGCCACAGTTACCGGAAATGCAACAGGTAATGTCACATTCTACCTGCCTGGTGCTGAATACACAATTGACCTCGTAGGCAGAACCGCAACATTAACCGCAGATAAATTGAAAATAGGCACTAACGGTATTATAGCAATCTATAACGGTGATGCTAATTACACCTCCGTAAGGACAAAATACCTTGTCAATGTCGGCAAGGAGAATTCTACAGTAAATGTGACTGCTGAGAACAAAACATACGGAAACCCTGTTGAAGTCACTGTTAAAGTCGGCAAAAACCAAACCGGATATGTAACTATTGATGTAATAAACAATGTAACAGGAACTGTTGTATTCATGGACATTGCAAAAGTCGATAATATTACTGGAAGAGCAATATTTACACTTAAAGACATGAATGCAGGAATATATAGAATTAATGTAACCTATTATGGTGACAGCACTTTCAACGTAAGTTCAAATCATACCTACTTCAAAATAACTCCTGCAGATTTATCCGTAAACGTCATAGCCAACAACATAACAGTAAATGACAGCACACAGTTCATTGTGGACATGACCACCAAAGACTTCAAAGGAAAAGTAATGATCAACATTTCATCCGTCATTTATGATGATGTTGTAAAAACTATAATCAATACAGGCAAATTGGCCCCTGGAAACTACAAGGCCAATGTAACATTTTATGGCGATGGAAACTATAATGAGAAAACTATTAAAGTTAACTTCACTGTTTCAAGACTCACTCCTACCATAGCAGTAACTATTGCTGATGTGACTTATCCTAATGCAGCATCTGCTCAAGTCACAGTTTCAAACAAAGCCAACGGTACTGTTAATGTGTATATGGGCACCACACTTATAGGTACTGCTCAAATGACTAACGGTCAGGCTACAGTTCCATTAGTTCAACTGGCTGGAGGAAACAAAAAAGTAACTGTCAAATTCACTGCTACAGATTCATTTAATAATGATGTTGAAATTGACACTTCATTTAATGTTATCAAGAACTCTACATCTTTAACTATTCAAAATAACGGAGCAGATGTAATTGTCACTCTTAACCCTCATGTTGAAGGTTTAACTGTGTCAGTATACGTTGGAGGAACATGGTATTCCAATACCACCAATAATGCTGGTGTTGCCACTATTAAAGGACATTTAACAATAGGAAGCAATTCCGTCTTTGCGGTATTCAACGAAAATGAAAACTACACATTTGCATATGGTGCAGCTACTCTGGATGTTGACAAAATCTCTACAGGTTTAACTGTTGTTGCAACTCCTGGAGAAGCTGTTGTCGGTCAAAAAACAACAATCACAGTCACAATGGAAAATGTAACTTCAGGTAAAGTCTTAATCGAAGTCAACGGCTACAACTACACTGTTGACATCAACAGCAATGGTGTCGCTGTCCTAGAAATCGCATTGCCAATCAATGAAAGTTACATCGCAAGGGCATTCTACCAAGGTGACAATGAGCATAAGGCCTCCAACAACACAACTACTGCTTTCAAAGTCATTGCTAAACAGACTCCTGAAATCACAATCATTGTTCCGGACAATGTTAAAGTCGGAGACACAATAAGCATCCAAGCAAGTTCTGCAGGATATAATTTAACCGTCTGGATTAACGGAGTAAAACAGAGAATAACTAATGGAATTATATCATACAATGTAGGAAATGCAGGAATTTACACAATCGTGGCCAAAACCACAGAAAATGATGCTTACTATGCTGCCAATAAGACAGTAGCATTTGAAGTAACAAAACATGACATGCCACTGACTATTACAGTCGAAAATAAAGACAATATTAAAGTCGGCGATAATGTCGTAATTAACGTAACCCTACCTGGTGCAGGTGCCGGTGAGAAAGTGGCTATTGAGATTAACGGTCAAACCTATGATAATGTTACAAACGCTCAGGGCATCGCTACATTCACTGTTCCTTCCGTAACTTATGGAGATAAGACAGTTACAGCATTATACAACGGCACTAATAGATATTATGATAATGCAACTACTGCCACATTCAATGTAGACAAACATGATTCATTTGTACACATCACTCCAAGTAATGCTGATGTTGGCGGTGAAGTGACTATCCATGTAGAAGTTCCTGCAGGCGCTACCGGATATGTATACCTTAATATAAATGGAACTTACTATGTCTCAATTATTTCCTCAGGTATCAATTACCCTGATCTTGTAATCAGAGGACTAGGAAACGGAACCTACTATGTCCATGCCACATACTCAGGTGATGACAAATTCAAACAAAGCATTAACAATGGTGAAACATTCACAGTATCTAAAGTAAACGCCGGATTAGGCATAACCGTCAAGGACATGACAGCAATCAAATATGGCGATAAAGTTAATGTCACTGTAACCATTAATAATGCTGATGCAACAGGATACATCACTGTTGGAATCGAAAACGGCGAATCAGTTAGATTGCCTATTGTTGAAGGCAAAGTCAATTGGATTGTCGACGGATTGGCTGCAGGCACATACACAATCACAACCGCTTACTCAGGTGACGACAAATATGCTGCAATCGTTACCGGTACTACTCAAGAATTTGAAGTCAAACAGGCAACTCCAACAATCACAATTGAAGTTGGAGATGTTGAAATTGATCAGATAACTACTGTAACATTCTACATTAACTCCACTGCTACAGGTAACTTAACCGGTTCAATTGATGGAGTTGCATTTAATAAGAAGATAACTGACGGTAAAGTAGAAGTAACAACTGCTAAATTGGTCAATAAGACTTATGCTATTGTTGTTGACTATGCAGGTGATACCAACTACACTGTAGCTCACAAGGAATCCTCATTTGATGTTGCTAAGACAGACAAATATGAAATGAACATCACTGCTGTTGACATTAAAGTCGATGAAGGACTTAATGTTGTTGTGAATGTTCCTAAAGACGCTACAGGTGAAGTCATTTTAGAAGTAGATGATACTAATTACACTGCATCTATTGTTGCAGGCAGCGGTAAAGCAGTATTCAATGATGTTATCAGTTTAACTGCCGGCAGATACAATATTACTGCTTACTTCAGTGATGATAAATACCTGAATAAGACCGCTTATGGCGTATTCAATGTAGTCAAACATGAAAGACCAATGGTAATTACTGTTGATAATAAGAATAACATTAAAGTTGGAGACAATGTCGCAATCACAGTAACTTTAACCGGCGTTGGTGCTGGTGAAAAAGTAACCCTTGAAATCAACGGTGCAAAACAAGAATCCACAACTGATGCTAATGGCGTTGCTACATTCACTGTTAATTCCATAACTTATGGTGATAAGACTGTTGTTGCAACTTATGGTGGAAACTACAAATATGTATTTAATTCAACTACTGAGCAATTC
Source organism: uncultured Methanobrevibacter sp. (assembly GCF_947169325.1). Taxonomy (GTDB): domain Archaea; phylum Methanobacteriota; class Methanobacteria; order Methanobacteriales; family Methanobacteriaceae; genus Methanocatella. Next base: position 150,292 of record NZ_CAMVPN010000001.1, read on the forward strand.
ACAGTAAATAAATATGACCCAACCAAGTTTGATGTTGTAGCAACAGGTGCTGCTGTTGGAAATAATGCTACTGTTGCTGTTGATTTAGGAAATGGTGTAACCGGTTATGTAAATGTTAATGTCAACGGTACAAATTACACTATCAAACTCGGAAATGACGGTAAAGGATCAGTTAATATCACAGGTTTAGGAAACGGCACATATTATGTCCATGCTACTTACTTAGGCAATGATAAATATAATACTAAAGAAAATAATACAGAAACATTTGAAATGACAAAAACCGCAACAACTGTACGCATCAGTGTTTATTCTCCTCTTGTTGCAGGCGATGATGCAACAATTACAGTTACTATGTCTCCAGACATTACTGGAACTGTAAGATTAACAGTTAAGAGTGATAGTGATAATCACATATCAGATTATAATGTTGCTGTTGTAGGCGGCACTGGAATTTATGTTGCAAGCAATTTATCAAATGACACTTATCATATTAATGCAGTATTCGATGGTGACGGTAAATATGAAAGCAGCACTGCCGATGAAGTAATTCTAAAAGTCAATAAGGTTATTACAAACGTAGTCATCAGCATCGATAAGGATTCCATAAATGTTGGTGATAATGCTACTGTAATGATTGAGTTACGCAATAAGACTAATGCTCTTCTTCAAATCAATGCTATTGTCACTGTCAAAGTCAACGGATCAAACCACACAGTTGGTCTTGTCAACGGTAAAGGAAAATTCACATTAAGCGGCCTTGCAAACGACACTTACATTATCAATGCAGTATTCGCCGGTGATGATAAATACGTTCAAAGCACATCCAATAGGGTAACCTTGAAAGTCAATAAGATTGCCACATCAATTGGAGTCAGCGTTGCAAGCACTGTAACTTATAAAGATGTTGCAACAATCACTGTTACTATGAATCCTGCAATCAACGATTATGTTGTTCTCAACGTCGCAGGTAAGGACTACACAGTTGCCATTGTCAACGGCCAAGGCAAATTCAATGCTACTGGCCTAAATGTCGGACACTACCCAGTAACTGTAACATATGCAGGTGACGATAAATATGTACAAAGCAGCAACGGTTCAGTTTCATTCGATGTTGTTCCTGCAGATTTAACCGCAAGTGCAGTCGGATTGAACGTAACCGTCAAAGAAGATGTCGGTATTGTCATATCTGTTCCTTCAGACTTCACAGGTAACGTATCAGTTAACATATCCGGTGATGTCAGATACAACGATACTGCAATCCCATTAATCAACATAGGCAAGTTCGAAACCGGCTCATACACTGCAAACGTAACATTCTACGGTGATGATAATTATAACAATAAATCAGTAACCGTTAAATTCAATGTAACAAGGGTCACCCCTTCAATTAATGTAACAATAGGTGATGTAACTTATCCTAAGGATGCTGTTGCCAATATTGTCATTGGAAATAATGCAAACGGCAGAGTCAATGTCACAGTTGACGGCAAAAAAACATTCACTGGAAATGTAGAGAACGGTGTTGCCAGTGTCAAATTAACTGGATTATCTGCAGGCTTTAAGAATGCTACAGTTAAATTCTTCACAAATGATGATTACAACAATAATGTAACTTCAGCTATTGTTAAATTCATTGTATATCCAAACAATTCACTTATCACAGTCACTGGAAATAAAGCAATCTATGTGGTTGGCGAAGGCATTGACATTAAATTTATTAGAACTAACTCCACTGGAGATATAAAAATTTATATTAATGGTAACTACTATACCACACTCTCCACTTCACTAGAAATCTCACCTGTTTTAGGTGAAGGTGATTACACTATAACCGCGGAGTTAGCTGGTAATGAAAACTACACTGGATACACTACAACTGCTTCATTCAAAGTTATCAAAAATAACTTAACAATCAGCGTTGATGACACTACATCTCCTGCAACAATTGTTGTGGGCACTCCTGTAACATTCACAGCCAACCTGAATGAATCAGTAACCGGTGATGTGATATTCACAATCAACGGTGCAAACTACACAGTGCACATTTCAAATGCTAATGTTGCTACTTATGACTACACTCCGGTCAACAACGCTACCCTGAAAGTTGTTGCAACTTTCACAGGAAATGATAAGTACAACAACAAATCATCTGCTCAAAAACAGTTCACTGTCAGCAGGCTTGCTTCAACTGTCGTATCTGGTGATGTAACTATTGAAGTTGGTAAGGTGGCTGTAATCAGCATTACCGTTACTGATGGTGCTACTGGTGTTGTCAACGTAACTGTTAATGGTGAAACCCAGAGTGTTGGTCTTGTTGATTCCAAGGCTAAGGTTTATGTTTCCGGATTACTCAATAACACTTATCCAATTACTGTAAAATATCTTGGCGATGACAAATACTCCGAAAGCCAGGATACTGCTCATAAAGTTTATGTAAATAAAGTATCTGTCTATGACTTCCAGGTTACCGCTACTGACACTGTTGTTGGTGGCAAATCAGTTGTGACTGTATATATGCCTAGCGATGCTGACGGTAACATTACCATCGGCACTAAAACAGCTAAAGTTGAAAACGGTAAAGCAACTATTGTTTTAGATGCTGAAGAGTCACCTGTCGCTGGAAAACATGTCACTGTAACTTATGGTCATGACAGTAAATATGCTGATAATGCTGGTGTTGATGCTACTTACAATGTTGGTAAGGCCAATTCCAGTGTTGGAATCACTGTAGATAATGTTTATGTCATTGGTGATACTGTGACTGTTGTTTTAACTCCGGTCAACGGTACTGCTACTGTCAAAATCAATAATAAGGATTACACTGTAACCGGTAATAGGGTTACTTTCACTGCTAATGTGACTGATAAATATGAAGTTGTTGCCACTGTTGCTGAATCTGCTAACTATCGTGGATCAACTGCTAGGGCAACATTTGATATCATTAAAGCATCTTCCGGAATCAGCATTGCTGTTAATGATGTTTATAAAGTTGGTGAGGATATTGTAATCACTTTAACTCCTGTAAATTCAACTGGTGCTGTTAATGTCACAATTAATGGTGTGCCTCAGACTGTCAGTGGCAATAAGGTTACAATCACTGGTGGTTTGGCTGCCGGCACTTACACTGTTGTTGCTAACCTGACTGGTGATGCTAATTACGCTGCTTCATACAACTTCACTGTATTTGATGTTGTCAGAAACGATTTAACTATTGAGGTTGCTGATGGTACAAGTCCTGCTGATATTGTTGTCGGCACTCCTGTGACTTTCACTGCCAACTTGAATCAGAAAGTGACCGGTGATGTTGTATTCACAATCAATGGTGCAAACTACACTGTACATGTTTCAGATGCTAATGTTGCTACTTATGACTTCACTCCGGTCAACAACGCTACCCTGAAAGTTGTTGCAACATTCACAGGAAATGATAAGTACAACAACAAATCATCTGCTCAAAAACAGTTCACTGTCAGCAGACTTGCTTCTCAAGTCACTGTAACTGTCAAAACTCCTGTAACTTACGGAAACGATGCTGTAATCACAGTCGAATTGGATGCCAGCATCAACACAACTGTCAAACTGACTGTTGATGGTAAAGTATATGATGTTGCTATTGTTAACGGAAAAGGTGGATTCAACGCTTCCGGATTAAGTAGCGGTGATCATAATGTCAGAGTGGTATTTGCAGGAAATGACAAATACGATGGTGATGATGACGATAAAGCATTCAACATAGGCGCTGCCATATTGGTCGCTGATGTGACTGCACTCAACGTCACAGTTGAAGATAACACTGTCTTTGCAATAAATGTCACAGACGACTTCAAAGGAAACGTTTCAATCAAAGTGGGAGATAAAGTACTCTACAACGGAAGCGTCAAAACATTAATCAATGCAGCTCAATTGACTGCAGATGAATATACTGCAGAAGTCGTATTCTACGGAGACGACAATTACAATAAGTTAACCCTGGACAATGTCAAATTCAATGTCACAAAAGTAACTCCTGCAATTGTGGTTTCAATTGATGATGTCACATATCCTAATAAGGCTGTTGCAGTTATTAATGTGGACAATAAGGCAAACGGTACTGTAAAAATCACTGTTGGAACCGATGTGTTCGACACAACTGTAAGCAACGGTGTCGGAAGTGTTGATTTAATCGGCCTGTCTGCAGGAAGCAAAGTTGCAGCAGTCGAGTTCACTTCAACAGATGACTATAACTTCGACGCAACAGCAACAACTAAATTCACTGTAAACAAAGCAAACTCAACTGTTGTCATTGGTGTTGATGACTTCTACCTCTACAATGACAAAATCACAATCAATTTAACAACTACTGGCTCTGATGGCGCTATCAATGTAACAATCAACGGCAAATCATATGAGGTAGTCAATAAACAGGTTGTAATTGAAAGCATCACAGCCGGCGAATACACAATTATCGCTAAACTGGCAGGCAATGAAAACTACACAGATGCTGTCAACTCAACTACATTCAAAGTTAAACAGGCCGCAACCAGTGTTTCAATTGATGTAAAATCAGTATATAATGTCGGTGAAGATATCGTTATCACATTGACTACTGAAAACTCAACTGATTTGACTGTAACAATCAACGGCAAAGAATACACAGTCAGCAGCAATAAGGTAACAATCACTGGTGGTCTTGCTGCAGGCAACTACACTGTCAGCGCTGTCCTGCAAGGCAATGAAAACTACACCGGTTCAAAAGATACCAAAGAATTCAAAGTTGTCAAACTGCAGTCAGAAGTGACAGTCAACGTGACTGACATCACAGCCGATCAAAGCGAAACCATAAAAGTCAACGTAATTGATGGTGCTACTGGTCAAGTAGTAATCACTGTTGATGGCAAAGACTATTATGTTGCAATCAACGGCAAATATGCTACATTGAAACTTGACAACCTTACAAATAAAACATACTCTGTACAAGTAAAATACTTGGGTGATGAAAAATACAATGAATCAACTGGTACAGCTACATTCAACGTATCAAAATTAACATCTTCAATCAAAGTTGAAGTTGCAAACATCACATATGGTGATGCTGCAGCAGTCAACATTACTGTAATCACAAATGCAACAGGTAATGTGACAATCGAAATTGGAAGCGAATACAAACAGACTGTCGGTGTTGTTGACGGTAAATTCAGCGTAATCGTTCCAGGATTGACTACCGGAAACAAAACAGTCACTGTAACCTACAACGGAGACAGAGTATTCACATCCAGCACAGATTCAGCCAACTTCACAGTCGGAAAATCCGCTGTTGAAATGAATGTCGTAGCCGGAAACGTTACATACGGTGAATATGTGCCTGTAACAGTGTTCATTGACGCTGAAGGTAAAGTAACCATTAAAGTGGACGGCACTCCTGTTGAAACCAAAGCTTTAGAAAACGGCAAAGTTGTCTTTGAAGTTCCTTTAGATGCAGGCAACTACACAATCGAAGCTGTATACGAAGGAAACGATGACCATAACGCAACTTCCGCTACAGTCGATGTCAGTGTGGCCAAAGCAGATCCTATAATCACTGTCACAACCAAAGACATCGTTTACGGTGATGTGGAACAAATTGTAATTACCTCAAACGCTCCTGGAAACGTGACTGTCATAATCGATGGTGAAGTCAAAGTAGTTGAACTCACCTTGGCAAACGGATACAGAGCAGTACTGATGGCTTCCAGAGGACTTACTCCATACGACGGCAAAGCAACCGTTGATGTAAGCAATCTGAATGCCGGAAACCATGTTGTTGAGGTAACATACAATGGCGCAGACAACTACAACAAATACACAGCAACCGATGACTTCAATGTCGTTAAAGCAAATACAACACTCAACGTTGAGGCTGACACATCAATCACTGTTGGCGAAACCCAGGTAATCAACATTACAGTCGACAATGAAAACGCAACCGGAAACGTCATAATCAGCATTGACGGTAAAAACTACACTGCCGAGCTGAAAGACGGCAAAGCCAACTTCACAACTCCTAAACTGGCAAGCGGAAACCACACAATAACTGTCGTATATGATGGTGACGGCAACCTGACCGGCAACTGGACTCAAGTCAATGTGGAAGTAAGCAAACTTGAAGCTGACATGAACGTAACAATAGACAATAATACTGTCGGAGGCAAACAGACAATCACTGTAGAAGTTCCTAAAGACGCTACCGGTCAAGTGTTAATCGACATAGGAGACAACCACTACTACGCTAACGTAACTGATGGCATTGCAAAACTTGAACTTGACAGCTTGCCTGCTGATGAATATGACATTAACGTAACATATCTTGGTGATGAAAACTACACTGCAAAATCAGCATCCGACAGGTTCAAAGTAACAAGAAACAATTCAGCAGTCAACATAACCTCAGAGCGCATAACTGTTGGAGACAACGAAGTAATTAAATTCACAGTTCCTGAAGATGCAACAGGAAATATCACTGTTGTAGTCGACGGTAAAACTTACACAGTCCCAGTCAGTGGAGGAAACGGAACATTAACCATTCCTAAATTGGCTGTGGGCAATTACACAATTGATGTAACTTACAATGGTGATGACAAATACGCTCCAAGCACCAATTCATCCAAATTCGAAGTGGCTAAAGCAACTGTCTCACCTGATGACATCAAGGTTGTTGATCAAACAAACGGCACTGTTGTAGTGGTCGTTCCATCCGACATGACCGGTGAAATCTCAGTCAAAGTCGGCAATGACACATACAACGCTACAATCGAAAACGGTACCGCAGTATTCACACTGGACAAATTGACTCCTGGAACTCACGAAATCGAGGTTTCATACTCCGGTGACGATAACCATACCGATGCCACAACAACCGCTAAAGTATCAACTGAAAAATCCATAACTCCAATAAGCGTGGATGTTGAAAACATCAATGTTGGAGATAAGGCAATCATAACTGTAAACGTTCCTGCAAACGCTACTGGTACTGTAACAATCGAAATCGATGGTGTGAAATACACCACAGACAACATTACCGGCGGCAAAGCTAAATTTGAAATTGAAAACTTAACCAATGGCACTAAAACAATTGCAGTCGACTATGCAGGTGACGGCAACTACGTCGCAAACCACACAACCTCTGCAATTGCAGTATCCAAAGTAACTCCAAAAGTTGAAATTGACATTAAGACTGATGGTGATGATGTAACAATTGATGTAGCTGCCCCTGGCGATGCAACCGGACAAGTTTTAATTGATGTTGATGGTGTAGGATACTATGTAAACCTTACTGATGGTAAAGGACAATTAGTCCTACCTGATGTCGCAGGCGGAAACCATGACGTAATCGCAACATACACTGGTGATGAGAAATATGGTGAATCCTCTGCAAGCGATTCATTCAAAGTATCCGATCTTCCTTCAAGCGTGTCAGTCAATGTCGATGACATTACCTACGGCGATAAGGCTGTTGTTGAAGTGACTGTTCCTGAAGATGCAACAGGCACTGTAACTGTCACAGTTGACGGCAAAGATTACACAGCCAATGTAACAGGCGGTAAAGCAACAGTCATTGTTCCTGACCTCAAAGCAGGAAACCACACTGTTGATGTGACTTACTCTGGTGACGACAAGTATAACTCAAGCACTACTGCTGCTGAGTTTGAAGTATCCAAAGCGGTCGTCGCTCCTGAGGACATCAAGGTAGTTGATCAAGGAAATGGCACTGTCACAGTTGTTGTTCCTGAAGGCGCAACCGGTGAAGTGACAGTCAAAGTCGGAAACGACACATACACTGCACAGGTCAAAGACGGCGTGGCCACAGTAACATTGACAAACGCAACTCCTGGCGTCAATGACATTGAAGTCACCTACTCCGGTGATGAAAACCACACAGGTGCAACTACAGACGGATCTGCAACAGCTCCTAAAGAGGACGCTCCAATATCCGTCACTGTAGATGACAGTAAAGTCGGCGAGAAGGCAACTGTAAAAGTAACCCTGCCTAAGGACGCTGAAGGTAATGTGACAGTCACAATCGATGGCGTAACATACACCGCTCCAATCAAGGATGGTGAAGCAACATTCACTATCGACAACCTGACCAGCGGTCCTAAGACAGTAACAGTCGACTATGCAGGTGATGCCAATTACGCTGCAAACCACACAACAGCCAACTTCAATGTTGACAAGGTCACACCTGATGTGTCTCTAAACATTACCACAGATGGCGATGATGTGGTGATTGATGTGACAGCACCTAAGGACGCTACCGGACAAGTTCTGGTTGATGTGGATGGTGTAGGATACTACGTAAACATCACTGACGGTAAAGGACAATTAGTCATACCTGATATTGCAGGCGGAAACCATGACGTAACCGCAACATACACTGGTGATGAGAAATATGGTGAATCCTCTGCAAGCGATTCATTC
>NZ_CAMVPN010000002.1 GCF_947169325.1 uncultured Methanobrevibacter sp.
ATTTCACTGATTTAAATGGGAAATAGACCCTAGCTTGTCGCACGAATACTTTTCACATGCTCTGGGTAAACTTATTTATACCTACTTCTACAATATACAGTTGGAGGTAACTTATATGAACTTTGAAGATATGAAATTTTGCCAATCCTGTGCCATGCCAATGGCTGACGACGACTTCGGGACTGAAAAAGACGGTTCCAAAAGCGAAGACTACTGCAAATACTGCTATCAGGACGGAGAGTTCACAAGCGATGTGACAATGCAGGAGATGATTGATTTCTGCGTTCCAAAAACCGCTGAAGCTACAGGCATGAGCGAAGAGGAAGCAAGAAAAATGTCTGAAGAAATGTTTCCAAAATTAAAAAGATGGATGTAATAGCCATCCACAACTTCTTTTTTTAAAATTCCAAACCATCGACCGCATAGATAAGTTCCAGCATGTGGGAATCCTTCACGTCCTGAGGCGCAAAGCTGTATTCCTCATAGTAGAATGCGGGAACTCCATTTTCATTCAATGGAATTGTGAGATATGGTCCGCTTGTTGTTGAATCCGGAGCATAATATGATATATTCACCGCCTCATCTGAAACCTCATGGGCATAATCCACACCCAATCCCTCTTTCACCGGAGAGAAAACGAATGTCTGATATGGATAAGCACCCACATTTGAGTGAACGTCAACGGCAAGCTCATAGTTTCCGTCAACGATTTGAGGATAAACATATTCATATGCAAGATTCTGGCCGTTCTGGCGTCCGGGACTGTCATCTGATGAACCGTCCCCATAATATCCTATGTCACTTGTTACATTAACGATATATATGTCATAGCAGCAATTCAGATCCGTTAATGTGGGAAGCAGATTGACCAGTGTCCTGTGAGTCTGGTTTTCCAAAGGGTGAAGGCCCACCACATATGCTATCCTTTTGCCGTCAGGGTTTCCTATGTGTCTAATGACACTGACGCTTCCTTTCGAATTATTGGCAAGAACCTCATTATCGGTTGTGTTAATGTTGGATTTTGCCTCCTTGTGATTGACATTGACGATTGCAATGCTGAAAGCCAAAATGACAATCAGGAGAATTAAAATTAGGATATGTTCCTTTTTAATCATTAGTTTAAATATTGATTTTGTAGTTTATAACATTAACATTCACGATTTTCATATCAAAATTCATTTCTGTAATTGTTTGATATATATCCCTTATTTAGATTGATTCAGAAAATTGAAAAGGTTGGCGTTAATGTCAGATTCATTCAATAATTTCAATTGAAATTTTAAAACATTCATTTTAATGAAGCGTTCTTTCAATATAATTGAAGACTAACATTGGCCCGTATGTTACTGAAAAATCATCGCCGAAACATGATTCAAAAAAAATAGTAAAAAAATAGATGGATTCGATTCTCATCTATTTTTGATTCTGTGCTCGACTTTGCAGATTGCCTGTGTCATTGTTCCCATAGGACAGTACACGCACCATGATCTTGGCTTGAAGAGAAGCATTGTCGCCAAACCGAGAATGGTGGAAGTAAGCATCACGCTGTAGAATCCGAAGGCGTACTGTGAAACCCATGGAGCTATTACGTTTCCATGATATGCCCATGACCAAGGCACATTGATTGTCCACAGCAGGGTGACTGCCTGTGTGAGTGATTTGGTTCCTGCAAATACAAGATATGTGTTCCAGAGCATCACGAAAAACATTGCAAAGAAGAATACCAAAAAGCCGTATCTGAAAGCCTTTGAATACATCCATTTTGGTACATCCCTTTTTCTGGAAAGACCTATTCTACCTCCAAGCAATCCCAAAAGCTGACCTCTGTCACAATAACGGTTGCAGAATCCCTTGTTGCCTTTGAACAATGCAAAAAGCAACGGCACTATGAAGCATATCATTCCAAGCCAGGCAAATATTATGTTGAAGAATCCCAACGTGAAGTATGCGATTGTAAATATCCAAAGGTAATCGTACCACCTTTTGAATTCGACCTTGTTGGCCTTTTTGGCACATTTTCCTTCAATGATTGACGATGGACATTCAAGAACGCATTTACCGCATCCAATGCATAATTCATCATCAATTTTCGCATACATTCCATCTTTAACTTCAATTGCATCTTTCGGACATACCTTAAGGCAGCATCCGCAAGACACGCATGAGTCCTCATCAACACTTGACTTTGCCATATGTTCACCAATCTGAAAAATTTGTATATAAAATATATCTATCAAAAAATGTATTTAAAACATTAAGTAATTTATGAAATTCTATCAAATTAATTTGAAAATATTTACCTCACTAACTCTTAAATAATAATTTAAATAAAATAGTATTAGGTGATACATATGGATAACAAAGAAAAAGTTATTGAAGCATTCAAAAATTCCGAAGAACCTTTAAACGCTACAAAAGTTAGTGAAATATCAGGTGTCGAGAAAAAAGAAGTGGACAAAATCATGAAAGAATTGAAAAAAGATGAAACAATCGTTTCACCTAAAAGATGTTATTGGACTCTCAACGAATAATAACATCCCTTTTTTTATTTTTCAAACATTTCTATTATTTTTCTTGCATATTTCCTGTCCTGTTCTTTTACCTTTTCGCTCAGCTCATCATAATCGACCCAATAGCTTTCCCATCTTGCCAATCTTTCCTTTTGTGTTTCAATGAATTGCACATCCTCTTGAGAGAGGCTGTTAACATCTATAAGTTCAATCAACTTTTCTATTGATTCATGTACTGATTTTGACCAATGAATCCATTGCTCATGTTCAAGTGCAGACAATTCTTCTAAAAGTTCATCCCTATCGCTCATGTCAATCACCCTTAGGATATGTTGAATAGTATGTAACTTTCAATATTTAACAGTTTTCGCAAATGCATGGCGTTAATGTCAGGCAAAATCAGCTTCCGCCTTCATCATCGACAATCTTTATTGGAGATATTGCGAATTTTGCATTTCCGTTGATGGAACTTTTAATCAAATCGAATATGCTTGTATCAGCCTCCCTGAAGTAGGTCTTGATGAATTTGGAATTCTTGAGGATGCTTTTGAGCTTTTCCTCATCGACCCCTTCGGCCCCTTGGATATTTAGATACTCGATGTCCTGATTTAGGATATCATACTTTTCCCAAATCTTGAATTCGCCTAAGCCGATTTCCTTTTTGATCTGCTTGTTGAGCCAATTTTTAGGAATGCCTATTGATAGTGAGCACTGGTACTGAAGGATGCTTGGAATCAATACCCCAAGTTCGAAAATCAATGCGAAATCCTTGAAGGTTTCATCACCGTCCTTGCCTTTAAGATACCAGTCATATATCTCATCAAGAGTGATTCCTGCCTTTTTCGCCAGTTTGGTTCCTGTGGTTTTTCTTTTGCTTATCTCTTCTGCAATGATTTTGAACCTGCCACCCAATACAAACCTTGTGATTTTCTCCTCCTTTTCAAGGTATTCCTCTTTAGTGAGGTTGGCATTTTTCATTGCTATCCTTTTGGACTTCTTGGCGATGGTGGCCTTCACAAAGAGATGTATCTTAAGATTGAGATATGCTTCGCTGAAATACTTGAACTTGTCATTGCCGTAGTTGCCCAGCTTGTAGTAGTAGTTAAGCTCCTCTTCGGTAATCCTTGAGTTCTTCAGGGCTTTGGCATATGGCTTATTTTCGAATTCCATCAGGAAATTCTTGAGGAGGTTCGGAACGACATAATCCTCATACAGCTCTGAAATCCTTGCAAACTCTTCAAATCCGCTTTTTCCAAGGTTGATGAATTCCTCGATTGTCTTTAAAGGAATGTCATATGTGTCTGAGACTTCCTGTTTTGATTTCAAATCCTTAAATCCGTCGATAATCAGCTTGATTTCAAGCTGGTCGTTTTTCTTTTTGAAATCCCAAAATAGGTCATATTCTATATGCCTCAGCCATTTGCTGACAATCGTATTTGAAAGGCCAATGCTTCTTGCCGCATCGGGCATGTTTTTTCCCTCATATCTTGCTTTCATGTACTTTTCCATCAAAAGCTCTGTAGTCTTTAGGTAAAACTGTGTTGGATGATTTGTTGACATGTACATGTCCTGGTCTTTTATATACCATTCATTGAACTCCTTCTGGCTAATCTCGCATTTCTGGATGGCATTGTAGAAATCATTGTCTATTAGAAGCTTTGGAAATAGCCTTTTGCGGTTTTCCTCATATTCCTGATCAAATCTGGCATGGAAGTTGCTTCTCTCCTTTCGGCTGCTGTTGTACAATTCAAGGAATTCCTTCGGACTGACGCCTGCTGAGTAAATGGCCTCTTCCTTGCTTTTGTCTTCCTTAAGGGCATTTATGATTTTTCCCCTTTTTATCAGACTTGAAGTGATTTTCGCGTTTTCCTCTTCGAATTCCAGAAGCAGGTCCATGTCTGTGTGCTTGCTCCATGACTTTACCATGTCCTTTGAGATGTTCATCCTCTTGAGTATTTCAGGTTTTGAAAATCCCCTTTGGCGGTAATTGAGATATTTTTCCATGAGGATTTTTGTTGTCTTCATGTAGAACTGCGAATAGTCAATCTCACCTGTGTAATACCATCTGTAGAATTCATCACGGGTAATCTTGCTTATTCTGATTGCGCTGTTCAGGTTGCTTTTGCCCAGATGCTTGATGAATGTCTTCTGTCTTTTTTGGGTATATTCAGCATCGAATGTCTTGTGAAACCCATCACCTGACTTTTTGGACATGTAGTAGATTCTGTCAAATTCCTTCTGGCTGATGCCGATTGATTTCAATGCATCCTTGAGGCTTTTGTTTTTCTTGATTTCCTTTATGATGAGGTCCTTTTTGATGTCGTTGGTCATCTTCATGAAATCCTCGCTCATGAAATGGGTCTGCCAGAACTCTAACATCTCATCTGAAAGCTCAAGCTTTTGGCGGATTTTATCCTCATTTATGTTCCTTTTTCTATAGTTGAAATAGCTCTTTATCTGAAGCTCATTGTACATTATGAATGCTTCGTTCAGCTCTCCGGCGATGAATTCATCCTTCCTATGGTTGAACCATTCCCTGATGTTCAAATCATCCATGGATGAATCCTTCATGCTTTTCTTGATGTTTTCGCTTTTGAGGAGATTTTCCTCGAAGTCCCTTTCAAGCTTCAGGTTTACAAGCCTGTAGAACTCGCAGTAGTTTTTCTGCTTCACTCCTCCTTTCCAGTACTCCAAAGTGTTTTTGACCTCTCCTGCTGAAATCCTGTCATTGTAAAACTGCATGAGGAGTACGCTGATGTCAATATATTCGTTGATTTCATCCATCATACGTTGGAACATCTCGTCGTTTATGTGATATGTCTCGCCCTTTTTCATGATGACATTATCCTTTGAGAGTTCCATCAAAAATGAAATTGCCTCGCTTTCATCCAATCCGTAATTGACAAGATCTCTTTTTGTAAATCCTGAATCCTCAAATGAATTCTTGATTGACAGAAGGAGGTTTGCATTGTCGATTTTTCCATTGCAGATATTGCAGAGATTTGACGATGCATCCTCATTTGGCTTGCCGCAGATGATGCAGTTGTCAAAGTGGAATTCCCTGTGCTGCGGTTTTTTGTAATCGGGAATGTCAATGTACCTTTCGCTTTCGCAGAAGTCCCTGAAATATTTTTTGGAAATGTAGTACAGTCTTTTGTGAAGGTCAAATGCCACATTCCTCTCTTCCTGGGTGTTTTTGTAGTTCTTATGGATTTTGTTTCTTAGGTTATATGCCTCCTGAAGCTTGTTTTTGAAGATGTATGATATGACTCCCTGCCTGTAGAGATTGTCAATCTTTTTGTAGAATGAAATCATATGGCTTTCAAGTTTCTTTTTTGACAGCCTATACATGTCATTGACTATTGTTTCCAAAAACAGTGTTGCATCTGCTGTCACTGCCCTTGGGGAGTTCAAAACATCATCTTCAAGTTTGACTCCAATATCGTAGAGTTCCTGATTAAAGCTTTTCAAAAAATCAAAGTTTGACATTTTTCATAACACCTCATTTTTATTTGATTTTAAAAATCCTCTTGTTGAGGTATTAATGTCTATTAAAAGAAGTAGTATATAAGTATTTAAATGATTAAAAGCATTATTGCTTTTTGTTTGTAATTTTACAAGTTTAAATCAATATTTACTTTTGCGTGTAAATTATAGGTGGAGGGTTTGCTGCGGTGGCGAAAAAATATAATTGTTTCATTTACAACTGTTTCATTAGAAACATTTATATTATTTTTTAGACATATGTTAAAACAGGTGATGAAATGGATGACGAAAGTACACAGAACCTGGTGAAGAATTCCCCGTTTATTGCTTGGATTCACAACATATCTCTAAATCAACAGAAATACATGAAATCCAAGATAGAAGATTTGGATTTCGACCACAACATGAGATACATAATATTCATCTACGACAATCCAAACTGTTCACAGGAAGACATTGTAAACATGTTCGGCCAAAGCAAGGGAAACATTGCCAAGGTCTTGAGAAAATTCGAGGACGAAGGATACATCAAAAGAGAAATAAATCCCGAAAACAGGAGAAAATATATATTGAACACTACCGAAAAGGGCAGTGAAATAGTTCCAAGGATAAGGCAGATTTCAAAGGACTGGGAAGCCGAAGTCGGAATAACAGATGAAGACAATGAGCTGAAAGAGAGAATCATTGAAATTGCAATCAATGGAATGAAACTTATTGAGGGATAAATCATGAAATTCGATTTGGAAACTGCAGTCGTCTTTGTATCTTTCATCACATCGTTTTTTGCAGTATTCCTATCAGCGGGAATCGTATTGGGAGTGCCTTCAATTGCAAGTGAGTTTGAAATGAACAATGTCATTCAGAACTGGATTCCAACAATAGCTCTACTTGTCATTGCAGTCTTTACTCTTCCGGCAGGACAGATTTCAGGAAAATACGGAGTTAAAAAATCCCTGATTGTCGGAGTGGTCATTTTCATTCTGGCTTCAATCGGTGCCTGCCTTTCATTTTCAACAGAATCCTTTTTGCTTTTCAGAGTAATGCAGGGCATTGGAATTGCATTTTTGAACGTGTCTGCAATGGCAATGGTCGTGCAAGCAGTAAACCCAAAAAACAGAGGAAAAGCACTGGGTTTCACAGTGACCGGAATATATCTGGCAGGATCACTATCACCGGTATTGTGCGGATTTCTGGTCTATAACCTCGGATGGAGGTCCATGTTCTACTTTGTGATTCCATTTCTGGTTTTATGTTTGGCCTTGATGATATGGAAAATACCTGGAGAGTGGAAAACATACGAAAACAGCAAAATCGATTCTATAGGATACATCCTATATGGAATAGGAATTCTGCTTTTCATCTACGGATTTACCAATCTGATTAACTTTTACGGCATGATGTGTGTAGCTTCAGGATTCATATTGCTGGCTGTCTTTTCATATTGGGAGCTTAAAGCTGACAGTCCTGCATTCAACATGAAACTGTTCAAGAACATGAAGTTCACATCATCAAACATTGCGGCATTGTGCAGCTATCTTGCAATTGCAGCAATAACAACCATTCTCAACTACCATTTCCAATACGTCAGAGGATGGAATGCACAGATGTCCGGCATTATGCTGATAATAACTCCCATCATCATGGCAATAATGGCACCTAATGCCGGAAAGCTTTCAGACAAAATCCATCCGCAGAAGCTGGCCGCAATAGGAATGAGCATAGCGACTGTGACATTGGTGATACTGATATTTTTGGATGCTAACACCTCCATTTATCTGATTGTAATTGCAATGGTTCTGCAGGGCATCGGAATGGGACTGTTTACAACACCGAACACCAATGCAATAATGAGTTCAGTTCCGCCAAATGAAACCCCAAACGCATCAGCGGCACAGTCTGCAATGAGAACAATAGGTCAGACAATGAGTTTAGGTCTTCTAACTTTAATTTTTGCTTGGATAATGGGCAGCTTAAAGCTAATGCCGGAATATGCCAACATGATTGTTCAGGCATCACAGCTGATTTGTCTTATTTGTACCATAATCTGCATAACAGCAATATTCGCCTCATTAGTAGGCATTCAATCTAAAGATTCATTTAATAATTAAAAAGAGGGATAAATTATGAAATTCGATTTGGAAACAGTTGTAATATTTGTATCATTTATTACATCATTTTTTGCAGTGTTTTTATCCAATGGGATAATTATAGGAGTCCCGGCCATTGCACAGGAATTTGCAATGAACAACGTTATTCAAAACTGGGTTCCTACAATATTTTTCCTTGTGGTTGCTGTGTTTACAGTTCCCGCAGGGCAGATTTCAGGAAAGTTCGGCGTTAAGAAATCATTGCTGATGGGAGTCATAGTATATCTGATAGCATCAATCGGAGCATGCCTTTCATTTTCAACAGAGTCATTTTTAATCTTCAGAATGCTTCAGGGAGCAGGAGTCGCATTCCTGAACGTATCTGCCATGGCAATGGTAGTTCATGCAGTAAAACCGCAAAACAGAGGAAAGGCACTTGGATTTACTGTAACAGGAGTGTATCTTGCAACATCTCTTTCACCTGTGCTGTGCGGATTTCTGGTGCATAATCTCGGCTGGAGATCAATGTTTTACTTTGTGATTCCGTTTTTAGTTATATGCATCCTATTGATGGTATTAAAGATACCTGGCGAATGGAAAACATATGAAAAGGACAAAATCGACAAGATAGGTTCAATCATATATGGGCTTGGAATTCTTGCATTCATCTACGGTTTTACAACATTGACAACCACAAACGGACTGATTCTAACAGTTGCGGGATTAATCCTGCTGGTAATATTCGGAGCATATGAATTAAGGCAAACATCCCCAGTGTTTAACATGAACCTTTTCAAGAACAGGAAGTTCACATCATCAAACATTGCAGCTTTATGCAGCTACATTGCAGTTATGGTTGTTACAACAATCCTAAATTACCATTTCCAGTATGTAAGAGGATGGGACGCCCAGATGGCAGGACTGATACTGATCATCACTCCAATCATCATGGCAATAATGGCCCCTAATGCAGGAAAGCTGTCAGACAAGATTCATCCGCAGAAGCTTGCCGCAATCGGTATGGGAATAGCTACTGTGGCATTGCTGATATTGACATTCCTTACAAAGGACACTCCATTGTATCTTGTAGTATTGGCAATGGTTCTTCAGGGTTTCGGCATGGGACTCTTCTCAAGTCCGAACATGAATGCAATCATGAGCTCAGTCCCGCCTAAGGATGCTCCGACCGCATCAGCTTCACAGGCAACAATGAGAACAATAGGCCAGACAATGAGCCTGGGTCTTCTCACACTGATATTTGCTTGGGTAATGGGCAGTCTGAAACTTGCTCCTCAATACGCATCCATGATTGTGCAGGCATCACAGACAATCTGTGCAATATGTACTGCTGCATGCATAATTGCAGTATTCGCTTCACTTGTGGGAATCAAATCAAGCGACAAGTTCAATACTGATAGACCTAACTAAAAATTAACTTTTGAAATGATGAGAGGAATCCAACCTCTTTTCTTCTCATCATCATATCTACTTTTTTGGGTAACTCAATTCAAATAATTATTTGGTGAGGCTATTTTTCAACGGTGATTTTGCCGGTCATATGCTCAATGCTGATTTCAAAGACTTCTGTCTTATCCAATAGCTTATTTATTTCATCAACAGTCTCCTCATGGGTCGGAAAGAACTTGTCTCCAAGATGGGTCAGCTTTTCTATCTTTTCATCTCTGTCAGTCAATGTCCTGATTTTTCCAAATGCAATGACGCTTCTGAAGGTATACCACCATTCACCTTCGTTTCTAACTCCATTGTCCACAACACAATATGAAACCTTCGGATATTTCCTGACCGCATCCAATTTATGCCCTTTCTTGGCACCGTGGAAGTATATCTTGCCGTCGACATATACATGACTCATCGGAAGCGCATACGGGTAGTCGTCATCACCCAAAAGCGCCAAAACTCCCCGTGGCTCATCAGTCAATATCTCAATACATTCTTCCTGTGAAAGCTCCTGCCTTTGACGTCTCATCTTTCTGAACATAGCATTATATTTATCATAACCAATAAAAATAAGTTTATGTCCGAATTAACATTTAGAAATGCAACCGAGGAAGACGTCGGTTTGATATTGAAGTTCATCAAAAAGCTTGCAGATTATGAAAAAAGGCTGGATGAGGTCATCGCCACTGAAGATGATTTAAGAATGTGGATTTTTGAAAGGCATCAGGCTGAAGTCATCTTTGCACTTGAAGACGGAGTGGAGATAGGCTTTGCACTGTTTTTCCTTAGCTTTTCAACATATCTTGGAAACGCAAACCTTCACCTTGAAGACCTCTTCATAGACCCTGAGTTTCGAGGTAAAGGATACGGCAAGGCACTGCTTAAAAGGCTGGCGAAGATCGTTGTCGAGAGAGGTTACGGAAGATTTGAATGGACATGCCTTTCATGGAACAAACCAAGCATTGACTTTTATCTCTCATTGGGTGCAAAGCAGAAGGACTGGAACGTTTTCCATCTTACAGGCGATGAGCTGGAAAAATTGGCCAACGAATAATAATTTTAGAGAGACTTATCTCTCTACATCACTCTTTTTAATATTGCAAACATTATTTTTGAAAAGGCTTTTTTTACGATTCCCAATTTCACTTCAGGTGAAAAGTCATGATTGACAAGACCTGTCTCATGCCAGAATATGCAGTCTGCCTTAATTGGATTATCCATTACTGCCATTGCCTTCCAGACATTGAAAAAGATTATGTCCATGAATTTTGGTGAATGCAGCTTGCCTGATTCAACATCCTTTGCGAACTGTTTTGCAACCTTGTCGATGGCTTTTATATCAAGAGACTCCTTTCCTCCGCAGGCGAATTTGAGCTGATATACCTTGTTTATTCCCCAATGCCTTAGTGTTTCATCCATATATTTTGCCACCTTCTTATGGCCGGTTCCCGCTGTGGTTACAACAACCAGCGCCTTTTTTGTGAAAAACACAGGTCGGTGATAGAGATATGCGGTGTGGTCAATGAAGTTCTTAATAAGGCCTGACACGTTCATCGCATAAACCGGAGAAGTGATTATAACTGCATCGGCCTTTTCAATCTTTTCCAATATGCCTTTTACCTTTTCAAAGTGATGGCACTTTTCCTCCCCGTCCATTATGCATTTCATGCATCCGTTGCAAAGGGGAATCTTTTCCTTTGCCAACTGAATTTCCTCAAAATTGCCGTCGAGACTTTTCTTGACCTGTTCTACAACTGCCCAAGTATTCTTTTTTCTTGGAGACCCGTTAATTATAAGATAATTCATATTAAACACCTAACTGTCCTTCTAGTATTAGCTTTTCCTTATGTTCGAATTGCCTGTCGAACTCGTCAACATCACTTTCACCCACATCAAAGACATCAGGATTTTTAAAAATTCCTTTCCTTAATTTGCTCTCATCAAATACTTTTATCATGAAAAACGGACATTCCTCAGAGGCGTCTGTTCCTTCCAGATACATCTGATATCTTGATGCTGATTTAAAGCCGAAGCGTGAATAATAGTTTTCATCACCAATGACAAAGACATATGGCATGCCCTTCTCTTCTGCAGCCGTTAATGTGAATTCAATGAGTTTTGATCCATATCCCATGTTTTGATGTTTCTTGTCAATGGCTATCGGGCCCAGCACAGCCGCTTTTTCACATTCACCGTTTTCGTAAGTGATGCTGCCGTAGGAATAATTGATGTGGCCTATGATTTCGCCGTCATTCTCGATTACATATGCCAAATCATTGATGAAACTTTCATGATTTCGAAGATTGTGGACTATGAGGTGCTCGTAAGCTCCAGGCCGATATATGTTCCAGAAGGCGTTTCTAACCATTTCCTCCACTTTCAAATAGTCATCTTTTTCTTCCAATCTCATCTGCATATTATCACATTAGCTTTCATTTTTAATTAATTTTACCCAGGAATACACGCCGACCAACGCGGTGAACAGTTCGATTGCTGAAGATGCAAAATCCAGAATGGCAATGAAATATATAATATAAAAGATTTCATTGACGATGAAGCTTAACTTGATCCATTTTATTGACTTCAAGGCATAATTGCAGATGGTAATCTGAACGATTGCAATTATCGGCAAAAGCCCAATGACTCCCATGGTATTAACCATCAAACCAAGAGCGACTGACAGTATGATAAAAAATATCGTCCAACTGAGGGTTAACTTGCCCTTGTAGACAAAGATGTTTCTTGTGGCGGCTATGGCCATTGTGGTAACGCCAGTCCATGATAAAAAGAATATGGAGGATATCATCAGTACGAAGGCATTGAGAAACTGGTGCTTGTAGGCCCGCTTTTCATCATTGACCCACATGCTCAGAATCAGGAAAATCCCCGCAACCAATGAAATTATGTTTCCAACAATAATGTTCCACGGCAAATCAATCATTGATGTTATGTTAGTAATTAAAAATACTTAAATCTGTTTAAATTCAAAATAATCTATATGGAAATTTCAGCTAGTGAAATGAAAAAATCAATCAAGAGAATATATGAAAGGCTTGATGAGGTAAGCCCTGTTGATTTTGACTGCGGAAAGCTTTGCGGTGAGGTCTGCTGCGTATATGATGCGGAAGACTACAGAAATGAGGAGCTTGCACTCTACCTGCTTCCGGGCGAAGAGCTTATGTATGAAGACTCCGATGAATTTGAGCTTTACTTCATCGATTCATCAGAAATCAAATATCCTCATTCATGGAAAGGCCAGATTTATCTTGTCAAATGCGTCAACCCGCCAAAGTGCGACAGGTCAATCAGGCCGATTCAGTGCAGGACATTTCCACTGATACCTCACCTTGATAAAAACGGAGAGTTTCATCTGATTTTTGACGAAAGCGAATTTCCCTACAAATGCCCTATCGTCAATGACCACATTAAGCTGAATGACAATTTTGTCAAAACAACCTATGAGATATGGTCAGTGCTCATAGCCAATCCGCTGGTATATGACCTGGTCGATATGGACTCAAGAATGAGGGACAACAGAAATACGGATTACGAGATAGTAATATAAATACAATTACTCACAAACTATTAACATGCTTAAAAAGATACTGATATTTTCACTGGCACTGTTTTTAATGATCAACTGTGCTGTGGCCATAGACTCATCCAACTGGACAAAGGCCACCGTAGGCTATGAGGAGTTCAGGATACCTCCTCAGTTCGAAAACCCTTACCATTCCGACTTCCACATGTATGAATTCGACGAGGACATCGATGAGTTTACAATAAGATACGTCAATCCAAATATCATGAGCCTTTATGGATATTTCCTTGAGCAAGGCCAATCAAAAAAGGTCAATGTTTCAAGCCATGACGCAGTTCACTTCATGAATTACGACCGCCATGACGAGAAAAACAATTCAAAGCTGTGGTTTTCTGCCGGTGAAGAATTCTACTATATCACATTCAGAGGAACAGAGATAACACCTGAAATAAAGGAGATTGTAAAAAGAGTTTCTCCTTCAAAATACTCACACGATGAGTTTTATTCCATTCTTAATGACGAATATAAAACTTATAAGATAGTTGATGCCATTGAATCCCAAAGATATGACTATCCTCAGGATAACGGGCACCATTCATTCTTCTCTGTTGGAACCAATGGATTCAGTGTTGGAGTGATTAATTAGAGAAGCTAAAACGCTCCTCCACCTCCACCACCGGATCCACCTCCGACACTGCCGAAGCTACCTGAATCTGAGGATGTTGTAGTGCTATGTGCACTGTCATATGAATGGTAAAATGTATGGTATCCGTAATAGTGGTACATGAACACACCATCATCATAATCATGGACATTAGGTATCTGAAGGTTCATCGCTTTTTCAACGCTTTTAGCTACTCCAAGGGAGGTCGCATAAATCAAGTACTTCTTCCATACAACTATTGATTCCGGAGGGTGTTCTTTCATTAAACTGTTATCGTTTAAGAATTTCTTAAAGTTTTTCCATTTCAGATAGATGACACGACCCTCTTCTGTCCATCTTCCAAAAATATCATCGCGCCTGTTGAGCAGGAAATATGAAAACACAGCAACTGCAACGCCTATGACCAGCAATGTTGTGCTTCCTTCGAAATCGAAGAAAAGGAAAATAAGGACAAAGACAATTCCCAATCCCATTCCCAAAAGGCTTATTGCCTGTGCAATGACAGTGCCTGTATCGTCAAAGTATCTCTTTTGAATATCTTCAGAGAGATATTCCTCTTCAACTGCAGTCTGCCAGCTTTCAAAGTGGTCCAAAAACCATTTGGCATTGCTTTCGCTATCCATCCTGTCATCAAGTTTGGTCAAATTCAAAACGCCTTTGTTTGCGAAGTGATTTATTATATCCACAACAATTGATTCGGCCTTATCCAGATTATCTGCACCTTCATTGACCGTGAGGAACAAATCATCATTTTCCTTGTGAATAGAGAATACCTTTCTATCTATCAGATCCATTATTGTCGCTTCAAATCCCTTTTTGTTCGGTGTTGCGAATGTGTCGCTGTCAATCATCGCATTTACAACGGCCGGAGGGTCATCCGTAGGAGGCTCCCTTTCATATATCCCATCATAATTCACCTTAGGTTCCCTTCCGTATTTGAGATAGGTTCCTATTGCCGAGAATGGAACGAATATCAGTGAGAATATTTCAGCAATCCATGTCACTGACCCCCAGAACTTCTGTGAATTCTTGCTGTCCTCAAGATTTTTTAGAATCATTTCCCTTCCGTCACTGTCAACATGCTTTGCATAAGGGGATGATGAGAAATCATCGACAGGCATCAGAACTAGCAATTCATAATACTTGCCTTTTGAAATTGAGTTGGATTCCACTGAAATGACATTGTCGTCGATGCTTGACGAATATGTCAGCTCTTCGGGATTGAGGTAATATTCATTTCCTTTCCCATTTGGAAGTTCAATGTATGCTGTGACTTCTCCAACGCCGACATCCCATTCTTCGCCCCACAGCTTATATTGCAGCGCTCCGACATCATTGAATACAGTAACGACATTCTTCATGTCATACTGGATGTAGACTGTTACTGTGCAGTCGCTTATCTTTTTGGTGTGGGCGGAATCGGCATAGAGGTATATCTTAAGATGCTCCTTTCCGTCTTCCGAGGTCTGTTCGAGAACAGGATATGCTCCATCAGCCCAGACCTTAACGTTTTCAATGCTTTCACCTTCCTTTAGGGGAATGTCCCTATATACTCCATTGAATGTGCCGTCAAAATTGTAGACATATGATTCATCCACCTGCAGCAATCCGTCATTTAAAACACACAAATCCACATGGGCCTTGCTGATGGAATATGAATCATCGGCACTGACAACTGCAACAGTTGAAAGCAGTACCAAAAACAAGAATGCTATTAAAAATACCCTTTTAAAATCCATTGTCATAATCTCCAGTTGATTTCTTCAATGTTATTGTCCCTTAAATATTCATTGGCCAATTTGAAATGATTGGATCCTAAAAATCCACGTCTTGCTGAAAATGGGGAAGGATGGGATGTTATCAAAACAAGATGCTTCGGATTTGTTATCAGTTCCTTTTTCTTTTCCGCCTGCTTTCCCCACAGCATGAAAACGATTGGCTGTTCCTGACTGTTCAATATCCTAATGACATTATCGGTGAAGGTCTGCCATCCGCATTTGCTGTGGGAGTTTGCATTGCCTGCTTCAACAGTCAGGACAGTATTGAGCAAAAACACGCCCTGTTGTGCCCAACTTTCAAGACAACCTGAATCCGGAATCGGATAATCGTATTCTGCATTGATTTCCTTGAAGATGTTTTTAAGAGACCTTGGAATAGGCCTGCCTTCCGGTGTTGAAAACGCAAGGCCATGAGCCTGGCCTTCCTCATGGTATGGGTCCTGGCCTAAAATGACCACTTTAACGTTTGACAATTCCGTTAGCTTAAATGCATTGAAAATATCATCATATGGTGGATAGATGGTTTTTGATGCGTATTCTGCATCGATAAAATCAATGATATTTAGAAAGTAATCCTTTTCAAACTCTTCTGTTAGGACTGAATCCCAATCATTTCCAATCATAAAATAAGTTATATTCTGTATTGCTTATATAAATTTAGTATATGAAAAGGATATTATACTCATTAAATTATTTGTAACTGCCACTGTTATTGTTGGTTTAAAAATTCTAATGATGATGGATATGATTCCATTCATCAAAAAAGGTAATCTGAACAGTCAAGTCCATTGCTTGATGAATCTGATGATTTCATCAGCTCCCTGCTTTTGCTGGTCTTCGGCAGTGATATGTGACGGACTGTCTTTGGATTGCTCGCCATAGTCACCCCATTGGGCATGATTTCCTCCGGCGACAATAATTTCCGTGAAATTATTGACAATAAGTGATTTGGATTTGTTGTAGTTGTCCATATTCATTACAGTATCCTCAGATCCGTATATTGATAGAACAGGAACATTGACTGGATTATCCAGATAGGAGCATATCAATATCAAACCGTCGACATCACTGGAATGGTTTACATACTCACCGGCCATAACACCACCTAAGGAATGACCGCACATGAAGTAATGTGAGTAATTTGATTCGTTAATGATTGAATCTGCCTTATCAACTCCTAAAAATGCGAAATTAATCGGCATGTCTACCAGATAACAGTCAACCCCTTCACTGGCAATCTGTGTAAACATAGGAAGATATGCAGTATATTCCACTTTTGCCCCCGGATAGAAAATCAGTGCAGAATCATTACCCGGACCATCAAGAAATAGTCCAGTAGTTACATTAGTGACATTAACATCTCTTGTTCCATTCAAATATGCAGTTGCAGTTGCAGTTGCCTGATAATTAGTATGCACATATGCTCCTGCAACAATAATAAATGCCAAAACAATAACTAAAATTGAGATTTTAAGCTTTTTGCCCATTATATCACTTAGAGAACTATTATCATGAATATGAAAAATATCACAAGAATACAAAGGCAGCATCCGATATTGGTCTTTGAGTTATCGTTTTTCTTTTGTGACTGTTTTGTGAGAACTGTTGACTGGATAGTGTACTTTTCCTCATTGTCATATACGTCTGCCAGCTTAACGGCCACCCAAACGGACCTTATTATGCTAACGAGCATCATCATCACTGATATGAACACGAATGTGCCTGTGACATTGAATCCTATAGGAGTGCCATATAGGCCATACATTATGAAGTATATGAACCATGGAAGCTCGTATATGATACCTTCCAGAATCCAATTCCTGTTGTTGTGCTTGGATCCGATGTAGATAAATCCGAATCCATTCAAAAACATTATGAATGAAAGGATTACCCACCAGGACCTTTTGATTTTTTCTAGAGTATTCATTTCTATTCAAGTACAGTATTATTGGTTGTTTCTAATTTTTCAACTACCTTTTGACCGTCATCAGCCATGTCTGAGAACATGTTGATGGTTTCCTTCATCTTTGGAAGTGCTTGCTGCTTATATGTGCTTACATCTTCAATTGCCTGAAGCGCTTCTGAAAATGATGCCTTCAGCACGTCAGGTGAAATCATGGCTTCTGCACTTTGCTTTTGAATTTCACTTCCTTGCTCCTTAAGCATCTTGGAAGTGGATTCTATGATGTTTTCAGTGGTTGCATTGAGAATGTTGATCTTATCCATTACGATTTTCTGGTCATAGAGTGCACTTGCAACCATGACTCCAGTTCTTAAGGCTGAAACTGTCACGTTTTTAGCCCTGTTCACACCACGGATAAGTTCCTTGTTGTTTCTTCTGATTACATTAAGGGAGATTATTCCTTGCTGGTTTACAACAATCATCTGCTGCATGTCCATTATCCTTTGCCTGAGAGGGAACAGTATCTCTTCACGCACAAAATCAATCTTGTTTTCATCAACTCCTTCATATATCGCCTGCTGAATTTGCGCTTCGATTGATTCATCCATCTGTTTTGCAAGTTCAATGTCAGTCATTAGCTTATTGGTAACTCCCCTCAAGTAGTTTTCTTCACTTAAAAGGGTTGTATTATCGTTTTGTAGGATTTTACCACTGTTTTCAAGGGATTCTATGATGTTGGAAATGGCAACTTCCGCCTTCTCATACTTGTCAAAGTATTTTCTGACAGGATTAAGCAAGCCTCCTAAAACTCCTTTTTTTGAAAAGTCAACCTTGCTTGGGTCAAGATCTTTCATTTGCCTTTCAAGGTCTGACAATTTGTCACCAATATTTTCGGCTTCCTTTCCGCTTTTTGACATGTCAACAAATCTTGTTGCCAGCATCTCATTTCTTGATGCTGATTTGGACATGTCATCCATACCGAAATTTTCCAAAGGTTTTAAGATACTTTCCCTTTCCTGAGGATTGTTCAGGTCAGCTTCAAATATAGCAGTGGCATTATTGTCTGCCTGAGTTTTGATAACGCTGGTATTTTCCAGCTTTTCTTCTTCCTCTTTTAAGGATTTTTCAACATCACTTTTAATTTCATCAATGTCTAAAGAGAATTCCGCCATTCTATCACCTTAGTTTAAATAATCGATTTTACTTTGATCTATTTTAGAAGTATAATTGTCAACAGTCTTTCCGCCTTTTATGATTTCCACATTAACATGGTCAGGATTCGGCTTTTTATATGTATCATAGTGTCCAAAACTGAGCGCATAATCGCTGTCATAATACACATTATCAAGTTTTTCAATTTCATGACCTATTTCAGAGCCATTTTCATCCACATAGGTTGTTTTAATGTTATATCCCTTTAAATCTGAAGGGACTTTATTAAATAGAGCATAGGTGTATATTGCATAATAGGTTTTGCCTGAATCATCACCGTCATATCCTGACACTTCGGTAATCGTCAAGTCAACATCATGCTCGTCAACATCAGCAACATCTGTATTGCCATTTCCTCCAAAGCCGGAGCTGAGAATAACTGCCACTCCAATGACAACAACTACTGCTATGAGAATTAAAAATATCTTGCCGTTAGAGAATATGCTCTCAGAGCTTCGGCCTCCTGAATTCTTTTGGAAAAAATCATGTCCGCAGTCTGCACAGAAATGTGCATCGTCAGGCACTTCATTTCCACATTCCGGACAATTTTTACTCATCTTCACCACCATAATCCTTTACAGAACCTATGAGGTTTTCCATATCATCGAGCAATATTTTAACGTCTTCATCAGATTGCTTATCAGAACTGATATTGATTACCAGCTCATTGGTGAGCTCCTCAATCTGATCGATGATTGTTTTCATGTTGCTGATTTTATTTTCAATCTCGTTCCTGATTCTAGGAGTGTCTTCAACCGCCAGATTGATTATGCTTGTTGAAGAATCTACCTGATTATAGAACATCTTATGGGCCTTATCGACCATTGATATGAACCTGTCATAGGTGATTTGAGGAGGTTCGAAACGTTTATGAATCAAATCACGAACCACGTTTTCCTTAACGTCAAACAACACTTTCAGGTTATTGATTTCACTTTCATAAGATTTAAGGGATGAAACTCCAGTTTGCACTTCCTCTTTTGGAATTTCTTCTGGCTTTGAAACCTTTGGAGTGTCTTTTTTCTTAAGTTTCGGCCTGGATTTGACCTCATAGCTTTTAAGATTATAGATATAGTATGAGTAAAGCAAAGGCAGTATGAACAACACCAGCAAGACCAGAAGGATAAAAGTGTTCTTTGCAAAGAGCATCGGAATCGCAACGCATATCAATATGACATAATAAAGACCAAAAATCCATGGAAGGGATTCATGCACCAGCAGCACATCCTCCATTTTTCCAAATCCCCTTTTCAGTCTGATTCTTGAAGCTGCTTTTGAGTCCGGAGCGTACTGCATTATCTCATCATCTGTAAGGATGCCTTCCTTAGGCTCGATTATGTATCTTACATCAGATAATGTTTCAACGCATTTTATTGCTCTTCCTTCACTGTCGTAAGCCTTAGAATTTTTAAAGGTTAATGGGGTTGTCAACCTTTTTATTTCTTGAGCTTTTGTATTTTCACCAGGCATAATAACACTCCCAATGATTATAAGTTTATATGATTTACTTTTTAATCTTTATGTTTTAAAATTGTGTTAATCTTCAAATTCCTTTTCAAGCAAAATTGTTACCGGTCCGTTATTGAGCAGATCGACCTGCATGAATGCTCCGAAGACTCCGGTTTCAACTTCGCAATATTCACGGCATTTTTCTGTAAAGTAGTCGAAAAGCTCTGTTGCCTTTTCGGGTTCAAGTGCCCTGTGAAATGAAGGCCTGTACTTTTTAACCTTTCCATATAGGGTAAACTGGGGAACCAGAAGTAGCTTTCCGTTAATGTCAAGCACTGATTTGTTCATGCGGCCGTCCTCATCCGGAAATACCCTTAGTTTTGCAAGTTTCCTTGCAAGATAATCCGCCTCTTTGGTTGTGTCGTTCTCACCGAAACCTACCAAAGCCATCAAGCCTTCGCCGATTTGGCCTGTAACCTCACCGTCTACCTCAACACTGGCATGTGAAACTCTTTGGACAACTAACTTCATTTACATACCTCATTAAAATTATCTAATAATTAATTATTTCTTTTAGTATATAAATGTTAGTAAAATAAGTAAGTGGGTTTAACCCCACAAATAATGTTTAATCTTTTGCAAATTCGCCTAAAAAGTTAACCGGCTCTCCGTTTTTCATGCGGTCATGGTATTCTGCGGTTGCAGAAAATAGGGCATCTCCTGCGGAGTTGAGTGCTGTTTCACAGGAATCCTGAATTACTCCAATGATGAAACCTACTCCTACTGCCTGCATGGATACATCGGCAGGTATTCCGAAAAGTGAACATGCCATAGGGATAAGCAAAAGTGATCCTCCGGCAACACCTGATGCTCCGCATGCTCCGATAGTGGATATTATGCATAATACAACAGTAATCGGCAAAGGAACAGATATGCCCATGGTATGACAAACTGCAAGGGCCATCACGGTAATTGTAACTGCAGCACCTTCCATGTTGATTGTAGCGCCCAATGGGATACTGATTGAGAAGAAATCCCTGTCAAGTCCCAGACGTTCACAAAGCTGCATATTGATTGGAATGTTTGCAGCTGAACTTCTTGAGAAGAATGCAGTGATTCCGCTTTCCCTTAAGCAAGTTAAAACAAGAGGATAAGGGTTGCGTCTAAGGGCAACTGCAGAAATAATCGGGTCTGTTACTAAGGCAACGAATGCAATACATCCAACCAAAAGCAGGATTAGCTGACCGTATTGGGCAAATATTCCAAGTCCGCTTTCAGATACTGATGAAAATACCAATCCCATAATACCTATTGGGGCACATTGGATAATTCCGCGTACGACTAAAGTAATCGCATCAGCACAATCGGTGAGCACATCCTTTGTTGTGCCGCTTGCAACCATCTTAAGGGCAATACCGAATACAATTGACCAGAACAGTATTCCAAGATACTGGCCCTGGGCCAACAGGTCTATCGGGTTTGATACCACAGTCATGATTAAATCATGCATCACTTCGCCAAGGCCACCCGGTGCAGTGGCGGTACTTGCATCTGTGAGATGGATAGTAACCGGAAAGAGAGTGCTTGCAATAATTGCAACCATTGCTGAGAGAAAAGTACTGAACAGATATAGGACAATTACAGTTTTAAACCTTCCTCCAATACCACTTCTTGCTTTGGAAATAGCTGATGCAACCAAAACAAATACCAAGAGTGGCGCAACAGCCTTAAGCGCACTTACAAAAAGCTCCCCTGGAAAGGAGATAATTTCCCATTCAGGAACAGTGATTCCTAAAATTGCACCAATAACTAAACCAATGATAATTTTTAATATAAGGCTGGACTCTGTCCATTTCTTAACAAAATTCATAATTTCACACGGATTATTCTTTAAGCGATTTTAAAACTTCATCCGTAGTTTCCCTGACAACCTTGGCGGCTTCATGAAACTCAGCAAGTTCAAAATCATTCATATGGAGCGGAACAATCATTGCAACACCGTTTTTGTTTAAAACAACAGGAACACCCAGTGACACTCCATAAACGTCACCGATTTCACCATCAAGATATGATGAAACGGTCAAAATCTTATGCGTATCTGTGATTATTGTTGAAATCAGGTTTGAAATTGCATATGACGGACCATATTCTGTCGCTCCTTTTTTGGAAATGATGGTATTTCCGGCTTTTTTAAGTCTGTTTACAAGACGTGGGACTTCCATATCTACTGATTTTACGAAATACTTTAATGGTATACCGCCTATTGTTGTTGAACTTAAGAGAGGAACCATATGGTCGCCGTGTTCCCCTATGACACGAGTATGAACTTCTGAACTGTTAATGTTAATCTGTCTTGAAAAATAAGCCTTAAGTCTTAGGGAATCCAAGTGGTTTCCAACACCGATAACCTTTGATTTTTTAAATCCGGATGCCTTTAAAGCAACAGTTGTCATGACATCCACAGGATTTGTAGCTATCAGAATTATTGAATCCGGAGCATATTTGGAAATATTAGTTGCATATTCATTGACAATTTTAGCATTCGGAATTGCCAAGTCACGTCTGTTCATTCCTTCCTCACGAGGAGTGCCTGCAGTAATCAATACAATTGCAGAATCCTTCAGGTCCTCATAATCCGAAGATGGAATTAGAAGACAGTCAATGTCTTCAGCAGCAAGGGCATCATACATGTCAAATGACTCTCCTCTTGCCTTTTCAACGCTTTCAGGTCTTGCAAAGAGCACAATTTCATCCACAGTATCTGCCCTTGCAAGGGTAAATGCAACATTCTTACCAATAATTCCAGTTGATCCCATAATACTTACTTTTACCATATTAATATTTAGAAATTCTAAATTAAAATAGATTGCTATACAATAGTTTTATATGCATCGAACGATTTAATTATATACCAAACAGGTGAAATCATGGAACCAGAAGAACTGAAAATGGAGACAAAATGCTATGACGCCAACGAGTACGGATACCTTTACGGACTCAACAAGAAAATCCCCGATGAGGAATTTGAAAAGGTAAAGCCCTATTTCAGGAAATTCAAAAGAATGGACTTTGTGGAAGGAAACGTTCAGGTAACCGGAAGGCCTGAAGGCTGGAGATGCCTTGAAAAGGACGTGGCAAAAGTTGAGGAAATACTGGGAATTACAAACACCCTTGAAAAAAGGCAGAACAAGGTAAAGGAAGCGTTTGCAGATCCAATCAAAAAGACAAATCTCAAGGACAAGTCTTATGAATGGCTGACAATGCTCTTTCAGAGAACCGGCACCAGACCGGAACAGGACCTCTCACGCCTTGCAATCCATTCAACAAAAATATACGACCCTCAAGACAGCTTCAAAACCCGTTCAAAGGACGGTGAAGGGGAACTTTTCATATATACTCCACATGGCATGTGGTACATTATAAACAACAGCGGAGAATATTCAAATTTAAGCCTGAACAACGTCAAAACACCTGCCGGCGGCGCAATAGGATACAGGCTCATGTATGATGATCTGGTCGACAGGCTGATTAGAATATATACCGAAGAAAACGAATACAGCGGAGAAAATCTCTATTAGATTCATCCGCTTCCTTTTTTTAATCAATTAGACATCCCGTCTATAACTATTCCAATGACATATCCTATTACAAATGTAGGGACTGCAAATATCAATCCAAAAATGATTGCTGTAAGAATAAGTGCAAATAATGATGCCCCTTCAACACCCACCGTCATTGCAAAGAGAAACATCAATATGAATATGGCGATGCTGATTGTCTTTGCCTTTCCAATCCTTAACTCCCCAGTATATTTATCCTCCTTTAAAAACAGATTGGAAATTACTGGATTGCTGCTTAAACCGCCCGCATCAATAGAGTTATTTGCTTTGGGTGGTTTTTGTGACTTTTTCTCTATTTCAACATTGAATTCCAAACCGCAATTTCTGCAAAACTGTGCCTCGTCAATGTTTTCGCATCCGCATTCAGGACAAAACTTCATGTTATTGTATATGTGGCTATCTTGTTAATTAAATTTTTTATATCTTGAAATCAAAAATTATATCTAGATACAAAGGTGGTTTAATTTTATGCAGAAACTAGTAAATGCACATTGTCATATTTATCCGGAAAAAATAGCAGACAAAGCGGTTTTAGGAATCAGAGACTTTTACGATTTGGACATGTCCCTTAACGGAAAATTGGACGATTTGATTAGGGACGGCAATGAAGTTGGAGTTACACACTATCTTGTCCACTCAGTGGCTACCACTCCAAAGCAGGTAAAATCAATCAACGAATTCATTGCTGAATCAGTGAATGCTCATCCTGACCTGTTTACCGGTTTCGGCACACTGCATCCCGACAGCGATGACATCGAGGGCGATTTCGATTATCTGATTGAACTTGGACTTAAGGGCGTCAAGCTTCATCCGGATTTCCAGCAGTTTGCCATGAACGAAGAGCGTGCATTCAAGATCGGGGAAGTCGTAAGCAACGGTGGCGTTCCAATGCTTGTCCACTGCGGAGACTTCAGATACAGCTATTCAAATCCCGAACAGATTAAACCATTTTTAGACAAGTTTCCAGATTTGACTTTCATTGGAGCTCATTTTGCAGGATGGAGCATGTGGGAGGAAGCCACCGAAAAATTGGCAGGAACACCAAACCTTTATGTTGATTTAAGCTCCAGTTTATATGCATTAAATCCCGAAACAGCATTGGATCTGATTCATGCTTATGGTGCGGATAAGGTATTGTGGGGAACAGACTATCCGATGTGGGAATCCAAAAGCGAAATGGAATATTTCAACCGTATTGACCTGACAGATGAAGAAAAAGAGCTTATCATGTATAAGAACGCATCTAAAATTTTAGGACTTGACTGAAATTTTTTCAAGGTGTTACAAATTGTAACACTTTAAAATCAAACTATAGTTGGCTACAAAGTGTTGCCAACTCAAAAACTATTTTTTAAAAGCCTTTTTGGCGGCTACTGCAAGTTGGCCGTTTTCAATCATTTTCAGGACTTCTTCTTTTGTAAACCATCCGTAGTCATCATGCTCTTCACTGATTGTAACCTCATCGCTATCGCTGGTCACGTTCATGATTAGTTGGATTGATTTGATTTCCTGATTTGTCTTGCATGCGGTGTAGTCTCTTTGAATTACATTATACAGTGATTCGACTTCAACATCAAGGCCAGTCTCTTCCTTAAACTCCCTTTTAAGTGCAGCATCAAAGAACTCTCTTTTCTTTACTTTACCGCCTGGAAATTCCCATAATCCTGCATCGTGAGTTGACCTTGACCTGATTTTCAAAAGCAGTATTTTGCCATTGTGCTCGCAGATTCCTTTAGCTGCAAGTCCCCATAGGTTTGACATGTTATCAACAAAAAAAGATTATAAAAGGGATTTTAATCCCTTATTTTTTCATAGCTTTCTCTACAGCAACGGCAACGGCAACGGATGCTCCTACCATCGGGTTATTACCCATACCGATGAGTCCCATCATTTCCACGTGAGCAGGCACTGATGATGAACCGGCAAACTGTGCATCAGAGTGCATTCTTCCCATGGTGTCTGTCATACCGTATGAAGCAGGTCCTGCGGCCATGTTGTCCGGGTGCAGGGTTCTTCCTGTTCCTCCACCGGAGGCGACTGAGAAGTATTTCTTGCCTTGTTCAATGCATTCCTTCTTGTATGTTCCAGCTACAGGGTGTTGGAAACGTGTAGGGTTTGTTGAATTTCCTGTTATGGATACATCAACGCCTTCCAAATGCATGATTGCAACGCCTTCACGCACATCATCTGCACCATAGCATCTGACCTTTGCCCTTTCACCGTCGGAGTATGCCTTTTCCTTAACGACTTTGACTTCTCCTGTGAAGTAGTCGAATTCGGTTTCGACATGGGTGAATCCGTTAATTCTTGATATAATCAATGCTGCGTCCTTTCCAAGACCGTTTAAAATTACTCTTAAAGGCTTTTCCCTTACTTCATTTGCTGAGTTTGCAATTCCGATTGCACCTTCTGCTGCTGCAAAACTTTCATGACCTGCAAGGAATGCGAAGCATTCGCTTTCATCACTCAAAAGCATGGATGCAAGGTTACCGTGTCCGAGACCTACCTTTCTGTCATCGGCTACACTTCCAGGAATGCAGAATGCCTGAAGTCCTTCGCCGATTGCCTTAGCGGCATCTGATGCCTTTGTGCAGCCGGTCTTGACGGCTATTGCAGCGCCTAATGTGTATGCCCAGCATGCGTTTTCAAAGCATATCGGCTGGACGCCTTTTACTATTTCATATGGGTCAAAGCCTTTGTCGAGACATATTTGCCTTGCCTCTTCAAGGCCTTTGATGCCGTATTTTTCTAAAACAGGAATGATTTGATTGATTCTTCTTTCATAACTTTCAAATAAACTCATAATATCACTCCTTTCTAGGGTCTATCTTTTTGGCCGCATCATCAAATCTTCCGTATTGGCCTGTTGCCTTTTCAATGGCTTCAAGCGCATCAACTCCGTCTTTGATGAGGTCCAGCATGACGCCCAGGTTTATGTATTTGTATCCTATGATTTCATTGTCCTCGTCAAGTGCGATTTCAGTGATGTATCCTTCAGTGAGCTCCAGATATCTTGGACCCTTTTCCTTTGTGGAGTAGATTGTTCCGACCTGGCTTCTGTGGCCTTTTCCCAGATCTTCAAGTCCTGCACCAATCTGAAGGCCTCCTTCTGAAAATGCTGATTGGGTTCTTCCGTAAACAATCTGTAAGAATAATTCGCGCATTGCTGTGTTGATTGCATCGCAGACCAGATCGGTGTTCAGCGCTTCAAGGATTGTCTTGCCGACCAATATCTCCCCTGCCATTGCGGCTGAGTGGGTCATGCCTGAACATCCCAATGTCTCAACCAATGCCTCTTCAATAATTCCGTCCTTAACATTCAATGTCAATTTGCAGCATCCCTGTTGCGGTGCGCACCAGCCTATTCCATGAGTAAAACCTGAAATGTCAGTGATTTGCTTTGCTTTTACCCATTTTCCCTCTTCAGGAATCGGAGCAGGGTCATGATTAGCACCCTTACGGACGGAACACATATTTTCTATCTCATCATCTTTTTTCTCCAAAATTTTTTGCTAATTTTATATATCTGTTTTAATATTAAAATAATTTACATTGAAAATTAAATAGAATAGCTTTAATAATATGAAAATATAACTAATCATATCAAATGTTTGGTGAGTAGTTATGGATTTCATAATTGTTTTAGCAAAAGTAGAACCAAAAGAAGGTTGTCTCGACACCATTATTGAAGTCGCTGATGAATTGATATTTGAAACCTTGCAAGAGGAAGGAAATATCGATTATCAACTGTTAAAATCAATAGACGAGAAAACTTTAACATTTGTCGAAAAATGGGAATCCCTGGATGCCCTCAAAAGACATATGGCTTCTCCGCACTTTTTGAACTTCGGTGAGGAAAGTGGAGAATTTGTTAAAAATATGACTATTCAAGTTATAGGTGCCGATGAACTCGACCTATAATACTATTTTTTTATTTACTTATTTTTATTGCACGATTACCTACCCGTTTTAATAAGACCCTTTAAAACATTTAAAAACCATACTATTATATATGAAAATCTTCATCAGAAAGGACGAATTTAAAAAAATCTCAAGCTCGATTCATGAAAGACTTCTTGAAATTTCAAAGGAACTGGGCATTGACGTTGCAGAGGATATTGAAAATGCAGACATCATCATATCCATTGGAGGAGATGGAACATTTCTTAAAACCGCAAGACTGTCTGGCGGAAAGCCTATTGTCGGCATAAATACTGGAACACTAGGTTATCTTACCGAAATTTCCCCGGATGAAATAAAAGATGCACTGACAGACATTAAAAACGGCAACTTTCGAATAGAAGAGAGGATGATGGTTGAAGGCGAAATCATCAAACCAAATGGAGATAAAATTAGGATACCAGAAAGCCTCAATGAGATTGCAATATCAAAAAACACATTCGGCGTGGTAAGGTTCGATGCTATAGTGAACACTAAACTGATTAATTCTTATACTGCAGACGGAATACTTGTATGCACACCGACAGGCTCAACAGCATACAATCTATCCTGTGGAGGACCAATAGTTGACCCAACAGCACAGATAATGACATTGACGCCGATAGCACCTCATACGATACTCAATAGAAGCGTGATTCTATCTGACGATTCGATAGTGGAGCTTAAAATAACCGAACTAAGACAAAACACCCAAGCTTATGTTCTTTATGATGGAAAAGCCATTGAAGTGTGCAGTGGTGATGCTGTAAGGATTAAAAAATCAGACAATATTACAAAAATAATCAAATTGGAAGAAAGGAGCTTCATTGACAATATTCGCGAAAACATTAGTTAAAAAGAAAATTAATCAGCTAAAATTTCTTCCAATTCTTTTACTGATTTTCCGGTTTTTTGAGACAAATCTATAAGTGATTCCCCAGAATTAATCAAACAAATAGAATTTCTCGCAACCCCTCTTTTTACCTTTAGCTTCTTTTCGTTCACCATATTCATAAAAATACAAAAATTTGAATGTAGTAAAAACCTAGTTAACAGTAATGCAGTCATTAGGACAAATCGCCATGCATACCCTACAGCTTTTGCAAACCTGAGGGTCACGAACTGACATCTTGTCTTCAACAATCATCAGCACGTTATTCGGACAGGCTATTGAGCATTTTTCGCATGCATCACACACATCACCGTTAATGTCAATGTGTGATTCAATGACTTCCTCTTTTTTCTCTTTTTTGCCTCTTTTAAAAAGTGAACCTAAACCCATACAAATAGTTTATCGAAAATTGTAATTAAATGTATTGCCAATATTATCCAGCATAATTTTGAACAAAACACCAAATCGATATTTCCAAAATGAAGTCATTTTTCCAAATACAATGCAATAATGACCTATTCATATTAAAAAATTACATATTCAAATCAATATTGAATTTAAATGCTTAAATTTACCTTAAATCAAACAAATCATTTAAATAAGATAGAAAATATAATAATTGATGAGTTAAAAAGGGTTAATTTAAAATCGGATTGATTTAAATAATAATCCTTGAATTATCATAATGCCTAAACTTAATTAAAAAAGGTGAAAAAATGAGTATTGAAAATGTAAAAAATAGAGATCTGTTCCTGAAAATGTGTTTTATGTATTTTCTGGCACATATTTTAAATGTACTTGGAATTAAAGAAGAAATAGATGACGTATTACCAACCGAATTGGTTACCTTTAAAAGAATCGAGAATTTCAAAATATTTGATCTCCTCCACGATTTCAAAGTGATTACAAAGTCGGGAAAGATAATCATTTTTGAGTTTAAGAAAAATATGCTCAAACTAGATGATTTAAAACAGGTATATAATTATCATTGGAATACCTCGTGCAAAGAGAAAACAGACAATATAATCGCTATTATCATTGTTATTTCAAAAGATGGAAAGATCAGTGAATTCAAAAAACTAGATTTTACATATAGACCTAAGATAATTAAAACAAAAAACATTAACAAACAAGAAGACTTAAAAATAATTAGAGACAAATTTGAAAACAATTTGAAGTTGACTTCACAGGAATGTTCTCTTTTGATTGCATTTCCACTATTCGATTTAAAAGAAAGCGAATCCAAAATTATTGAAGAGATGTGTGAAAACATCAAATCCAAAAAAGAATGTATTCCTGAAGAGGACTTAGATGGAGTAATTATAGGAATGTACCTCAATATTATTGAATATATTGACTCTGAAAAACAATATGCATTAAAGGAGATGATTAACGTGAGCGGAAAAATCGAAGGCGAATTTGCTAAATGGAAAAAAGAACAAAAAGCTGAAGGAATAATAGAAGGTGAACAAAACATCATCCGTGAATTATTAAACAACCACTCCATAAAAGAAATATCTAAAATGATTCACAAAGATGAAACTGAAATAAAAAAAATAATAGGAATAGATTAGAATCCATTCTAATCTATTTTAGAATTTCAATCCTAATTCATAAGCCTCTTTTAATTTATCTTCCTGTTCTTCTGCAACAATCCCTGCAGGGCCTGCTGAACCTGCATCGACATGGCCGATTACATCATAACCCATGAATGTGAATGGTGAGAATTTAGTAAGCTCGATGTAGTCTGCATAAGTTCCCTCAGGCTGGTTTTCAGTAAATATCAATGCTGCTTTTCCTGATAGGCTTTTGTCCGGGTTTTGGCCTATTGAATAGAAACGGTCGATAATCAATTTTCCCTGTGCTGACATCTGACCGTAGTAGATTGGTGTTGCAAATATTACTCCGTCAGCGCCAACAAGGTCATCCAATATTTTGTTTCCGTCATCTGCCCTTACGCATTCAGGATGTTCGGCGCAGTACATGCATGCCTTACATGGTGCGATGTCACAGCCTTCAAGGAAGTACTTTACTACTTCACCGCCGTTTTCCTCAATACCTTTTATCATTTCATCCATCAGTACGTCACAGTTTCCGCCTTTTCTTGGGCTTGCTTGAAGTGCTATAATTTTCATTAACTACTCTCCTAATGTTTTGTTATTAAATAGTATAATCGATTAATTATATAAATCTATTTTACCAAAATATTAGTATGAGATTATCCAAATCGAAAGTGAACACCTATCTTAAATGTCCGAAGGAATTCAAATTCCAGTATATCGATGAGATTCCCTGCGAACCCAACAAGTACATGACCAGGGGAAGTGACGTCCATCTCATTGCGGAGAAATTCACTGACAAATTCGAGGATAATCTGGATGACATCGACATTCATAATGAATTGATTAAGGTTGCAAATGATTTGGATATCGGCTATGACCTTGAGGAGCATATAGATAATCTGGGACTGTTTTTCAAGGAAGTCTTTGTTGACAATAACTATAAGCTGCATTCAAATGAGGAATATCTTATAGATAATAAAAACAGGTTTTCAGGAATTTGCGACATCATCCTGGAAGATGAAAACGGCCATCTGGTTGTTATTGACTACAAGACAAGCAATTCCAATTCATTTTCCAAATACCGTCTGGAACTGTGCTATTACAAGCTGCTTGTTGAAAACGTATATCACAGGCCTGTTTCTGCAGTAGGCGTGTTCTTTACAAAAAACGGTCGTCTGAGGATTTTGGATGTCTGCGATGAAGACAACAAACGAAAGTATTTGAACAATTCCGAGATTGACGAAGCCATCGATACCCTGCATGATGTTCGCCAAAGGATAAATAACAAGGAGTTTCCGGCCAAAAAACAGTACCTCTGCAAGCATTGTACATACAGAAAGCTTTGTGAAGACCCATTCCATTTCTTCAAATGATTATATTTTTTTAATTATTTTAAAAATTTAGGCATGCCTAAAAATTTATATAGTATTACATCCAACCATTAAATAACCACAATTAACTTATGGAGGAAAACTTATGAATTTAGAAGGCGTAGAAAAAACCATGCTTTTGACATTGTTTGCCAAAGCACAGCATTCACAGGAAAAGAACCATAAATTCTATGACAGAAAGGCAATTGAAGTCATATCAAAAATAGACTATGATTTCACCATTGCAGACAAGGACAGGAAGATGAAGATGGGAGTTATCGGAAGGACAATAGTTCTTGACGACATGGTTGGAGAATACATCAAAAGCCATCCCCACTGCACTGTAATCAATATCGCTTCAGGCATGGATACCCGATTCAACAGGCTTGACAACGGGATTATGAAATGGTACAATGTGGATCTGGAAAACTCAGCAAATTTCCGCCTCAAATACATTGAAGATACAGACAGAGTCAGAACCGTTGCATACTCCGCAATGGATGAAGGATGGACCGATGAAATCAAGGTTGAAAGCGGGAATGTGCTAATCATTATTGAAGGATTAACAATGTACCTGCAGGAAAAGGAGGTTTCAGACATATTAAAAATAATAAGTGACAATTTCATGCATGCCACAGTGTTCATGGAGGTGATGCCACCGGTTTCAGTTGACAACTGCAAAGAGATATCAGTTGAGGAAACCGATTCCGAATTCACCTGGGGCGTTCAGAAAGGCCATAATCTGTTAAAACTCAATTCAAACTTCAGATGGGTTCGTGATGTTAACCTGTTTGATGGAGTCAACAAATATAAGCCGATAACCAAATTGTTTACATGGATTCCAGCCATCAGAAACCAAATGGACTACATTGCAGTCCTTGAAAAATAATTCCAGATGAAAATGACTTGTTGAAAAGCAAGCATTTTCAAAATATTTTTATTTTACTGCCACAACCGTCATCCACTCGAGAAACTTATCGGAAAAAGAAATGTTACTATAATCATCATCCATTCTAATTACATTTCCATTTGATTTAATTATCTCTTGTTTGTTTTTACCATCCCTTAAGTAAACGGTTATTTCACTAAATTGATTGTTAGTTAAAAATCCAGTAATTTCCTCATCATCATATACATTCATATCAATCAATTTTTCAGATAATCTCATCATCAGGTTGTCAGATCCGTTGGATTCCATTCCAATCAGAAAAGTGCCGCCTAGTTTAAGTACCCTTTTTACTTCACCAAAACATTTTTCGATATCCGGCCAGAAATATACTGTTTCAAAAGCGGTTACAGCATCAAATGTGTTGTCATCATACGGCAGGCTTTTGACATTGCCCTTTTGGATTTCCACTTTACCGTCATAGATTTCCTGATAGTTCACTTCCCGTGACAGATTGACACTTTCGATACTGTAGTCTATCCCATAGACCTTTTGGGCTTTTTCAGCCATTCTTTTTACGTTTATTCCGCCGCCGCATCCAACATCCAGTATAACATCATCAGGCTTGATGTCGAGATGCTTCAATCCCCACAGCGATACAGGAGTGTGTTCCTTGTTCATTGATTTCAGCTGAATCTTTCCCAATTTTCCTTTCGGTTTTCTCATGTTGTCAAAAAATCCCATCAAATCACCTTCGGTATGAATCTGTTTACTTTTTTTGAATATTCGATATAATCATTTCCATATAGGTCAGCAAGCCATTTCTCTTCTGTTTTTTTCATTGAAATTGATAAAAAAGCCCAGAACAGTACCGGCAAAACGAATAGGATAATATTCTGTGTGATTGAGATTATTCCTGTTGCAATATATAGAAATGAGGCATATATCGGATGTCTGATGTAGACATATATTCCTGTGGTTATCAGATTATTTTCCTTAACATTCTTATCAAAATTAGAGTTGAAAACCGCCAACAACCAGCAGATTGCACCTAAAACAATTAAAATTATTCCTAAAATTATAAGAACCATATTTAATTCATCCATTTTAAAAACTGGAATCAAATGATAGTATGATAATATGAAGGAAGTAATTGTAACGATTCCAATTGCAGAAATTAAATATGGCCCTATGCCAAAAACAGGCAAATGATTTTCTTCCATATACTAATTAATATTTTCATAGAATAAATAATTTAGGCATACCTAAATTTAAATTATATATCATATTAAATCAAATGAATAATTGAGGTTAGAAAAATGACTAAATATACTTATTACACCGATGGCGCAGCCACAATGATTAACAAAAACGGACAATACCTGAGAAAGGAAGGAGGATGGGCATATATCTGCCTAAAAGATAATGAAATAATTGAAAAGCAGTCAGGAGGATGTCCCCTTACAACAAACAATGAGATGGAACTCTATGCAATCTATGCATCACTCAGGGATTTTCTTGACAATTCTTCAAGTGATGATGCTGTTGAAATCTGTTCCGATTCCGGATATTCCATTGACATATTCACAAAGTGGGCGCGAAACTGGAAAAAAAGAGGATGGGTTAAATCTGACGGAAAACCTATCAAGAATCTTGAAATCATTAAGGCAACCTGCACTTTAATTGACCGTATCGGTGAGGAAAACGTGTCATTTAGAAAAGTTAAGGGTCACTCCAAAAACAGGTTGAATCAGAAAGCCGACAGGCTTGCAGTTGATGCAAAAATAAATGCCAAAAAAAGCAAGAAAACAACCGGATATATGCAAAAGCCGGATGATCTTCTTGGAAAAAAAAATAAATGAAGTTTAAGAGGATGCTTCCTCAACTTCATCAAAGTCTACTTTTTCACCTAATATTCTAAGACCTATAAACATTACAACTATACCGACTGGGATACAGATGTACCATGGGACTCCTAATCCTGCTGGGATGTAACCGATGAATATTGCAACACAAGCTACAAAGATTGCATAGTAGATTTGTGTCTGAACGTGATCGATATGGTTACAGCTTGTTCCCATGGATGAGAGAATTGTTGTATCTGAAATCGGTGAACAGTGGTCTCCGAAGATTGCACCGGTCAAAACACCACTGGTACAGATGATTGTAAAGTTCATATCTCCGGTACTTACAGCCCATGCCAATGGGATTGCAAGAGGCATCAGGATACTCATTGTACCGTAAGCTGTACCTGTTGCAAATGAAATCAGTGCACCTAAAACGAAGATAAGTGCAGGCACGATGAACTGAGGTATGGTATTACTTAAAATCCCTACCAGATAATCTGCGGTTCCGACTTCACCGATTACTCCACCTAAGGACCATGCGAGAAGAAGGATTACACCAGTGATAACGATGGTTTTCATACCGCCAATCCATTCGGATATTGCATCTTCGATTTTGAGGATTTTCTGACCGACTGCCATTATGATAGCTACGATTGAAGCTAAAAGTGCAGCCTGGAAGAGTGCAACGGATGCATCTGAAGCTGAAAGCGCTTCAAAAATACCATTGAATGATAAAGGTGAGGTATGCATCAGGGTTATGAGAGCCTGGTCTTCACCGCCTAAGATGGTGGTGTATCCGCT
Source organism: uncultured Methanobrevibacter sp. (assembly GCF_947169325.1). Taxonomy (GTDB): domain Archaea; phylum Methanobacteriota; class Methanobacteria; order Methanobacteriales; family Methanobacteriaceae; genus Methanocatella. Next base: position 35,006 of record NZ_CAMVPN010000002.1, read on the forward strand.
CCAGTAGAATGCGATAAGTGCTCCTACAATAAGTGTACCGATCGGTATGATAGCGTTCCATACTGATAATTTGATTCCTTCAACCGGTTCAACTTCATCAAAACCAGGTGCTTGAGGTACTATAACTTCTTCACCATCTTTTCTTGCACGGGCAGCCTGTTCTGCCTTTTTCATTGGTCCGAATTCATATAATGTTGCTGCGGAAATCACAATGAAAATCAAAATGAAAATATTATAGAATCTGTAAGGGATAGTTTGTAGGAATATACCGAATCCAGTTACGTTTGTCGCACCGACAGATTGGAAACCGGCAGCAATCAAACTTATTTCCAATCCAATCCAGGTGGAAATGATTGCGATACCAGCAACAGGAGCTGCAGTTGCGTCGACTACAAATGCCAATTTTTCTCTAGATACTTTGAGTTTGTCCATAACAGGTCTCATGATAGGTCCGACAATAAGTGAGTTTGCATAATCGTCGAAAAATACACATAATCCTAAAATCCAGGTAAAGAGCTGTGCTTTTCTAGGAGTGTCTGCCCTTTTAGCGAATGCTTCTGCAAGAGCCTTTGCTCCTCCCATCTTGGTTACCAGCTGGATGATACCTCCAATAAGCAGACACTGAAGGATAATACCTGCGTTCCAAGGATCTGCCATACAGCTGATAATCTGAGAACCCATCTGTAAAAAAGCGTTTATTGCTGTGCTGACGATATTTAGGTCGTTAACACATAACATGAATTCCCCAACGAATACCCCAATGAACAGGGATACAATTGTCTCTTTGGTAATGAATGCCAAACCGATTGCCACAAGAGGAGGCAATAAGGTTAGAATACCGAAACGAACTGCATTGTCGTCATTGGCAGGTGTCTGGGAAATCCATAGGGATAATACGAAAAGAGCTATTATTGAAATAGCTGCAATTAAACCTAATTTTACATTATCGTTTATTTCCATAATCACACCATTTTCCTAAAATATTATAATTCTTAAAGATTAGTATTACAAATGTTTAACAATATTCATAATATACTGATAATTATTATTCATTAAATTTTGTTAAACCATTAATTTTTATGAATTATATAGTAATATTTATCCTTTTTAGTATAAATAGTATAATTATTTGCTTAATGTATAATATATTCAAAAATTACCATACTAAGATAAAAAGTAGCCATTTTCAACAAAACTGCCATTTGAAAAAACAATTATTATATAGTTTGAAACTTAATAACTATTAACTAGGTGAATAGATTTGAACATGAAAACACTTTATGCATTACTTGTTATTTTGATAGTCATCTATATCGGCATAAACGTCGGCGCAAACAACTTGAATCTTGTCGGCTCCGATGCTGATACATCCACCGACGCAAACACCCCAACCAATGTTGACGGCATTGCTATTGGAAGCAGCAACTTTGCAAAGCAAGATGGCTTTAACAATACAAAAATCAATGATACTGCTTTAAGGTTAACAAATACCAATAACCTTACAATAACGGTCAGCCTGCTTGACAACAGCCAGAACATATCAGATGTTGCAAACAATCTGATCAGCTCCGGGCAATACACTTCAAATCAGGTGATTGACCAGAACGGCACTACCACCTACTTCCTTTACAAAGAAGGTGCAGATTCATACAGTTCAGATATTTTCTTTAATAAGAACAGCCAAAACTACAAGTTAAGCGGAGGAAACATCACTTATGACAACAGTGACACATTCATCAATACCTGTAAAAACATAATTGATACAATGAGCTCTTCCGGCGGAAGTTCTGGCGGTTTTTCAAAATTCGGATAATTTAACTAATTATCCTCTATTTCTTTTTTTAGCTCTAAAATATATTCATCACTTTCGAACTGATTAATATAATTCAAAACTATTTCTTTTGGCTTCAAAGCGTTGTTCCTGTAGAAATACTCTTCAAAATCAGTGTAGTTGAAAAGGTCTAGATTGTACTTCTCATAGAAATGCAAGGGGTGTGTTGCTAAAAACTCCAAGCCATTCTCGGTAATCTCACCATTAAAATATCCGTTTTCAGTGAGATACTGATTCAATATGTCCCAGTCAATGTTATATGTGTTTTCTATTGTCAGCATTGCGTATTGAACTTCGATTCCCTCATCAATCAGCTTTAGAAATTTGTATGCGACATATCTGATGTCTTCCTCGAAGTCATCCTGAGCCACATCAATAGTGTCAATCAGGCTGTCAAGCATCTCATCAGGCCTGTAGTCAAGGTTTATTCCACAGAAGTGGCAGAACCTGTCATGGCTGTCAATGGGCATGCTGCAGTACTGGCATGTGTCCGTGTGGGACTTTATTGACACCTTCTTATTCTCATCAAAGAGATATGCAAGACGGATTAGTAGAGATTCGTTCAAAATCATTCCAGCCTCATATTCCTCAATCATCTGCTGCTTTATCTGATGTGCCTTTTCAGCAGTGATGTGGGCATCGTCAATAAGCGATGAGATGTAGGCTGAAAATTCACCGTCGCCTCCGACAACCTCCTCCAATGTGTATGACTTCACCGGAAGCCTGTCCTCCAGGTCTGTGATCTGTCTCATGATTTCAACATCATTTTCCATGAAGAATTCCCTGATTTCGGCAAAATAAGCATCATCTATTGAATCTCTCTTTTCTAGGCAGTCATAATTGACAATGTCATAGTTTAGAGGGCTGCTGTATGCGACTATTCCCTTGTCGATGTCTAGAAAATGGATGCAGGCAGAGATGCTGATGTCATAGAAATGTGTCGAGAGCTCTTCGGTTGCTTCATATGAGGCGTTTGAGATGACATGGCTTCCCGGAACGATGAATTCAATGGAACTTGCAACAATATTGTCGGAGATTCTTTTCGCAAATCCGTATTTGATTAAAAGTTCAATGACAAGGTGCGTAGGCTCGACTATGCTTGGCTTGTTGTATTCAACCATGGTCTTTTGAAGCTCATCCAAAAAGAGTCCGTTTCCGCGAAACTCGGGAATAACATAGATGTTGTTGAGGGCCGCTGTGATGAACTGCCTTGAAAAGTCATATGAGCAGAAGCCGACAACCTTATTATCCCAGACCAGTTCCTTGAAGAGATTGCACTCACTGGCCTTAAGAATTATTCCCTCATCTCTTATCGAATCCAATATGTAAGGGTAGTTTTTCTCAAGAATCTCTTCAACGCCGAGATTCGCTTCACTTAAAAAGACCTTCTGTGTGTTATCGTCCCTAATCAAATATTCCATGTTATCGTCCTTGAATAATGTTAAAACTTATTATTATTTAAATCAATCGATTTTAAAGTATTTTTTAGGTAAAACTAATAATTAAAATTCAGTTATACTGAAACTAATAATAGAACAAATAATTTAGTCATACCTAAAAATTATTTGGATTTCATCATTAAAATATTTATTGGTATAAAACAAAGTTTAATCATGAATGTTTTAGTAATAGGTTCAGGCGCAGTGGGAATAGGACTTGCAGCTTCAATGCTCTCCCAAAATGCAAACATCAGCATATATGCAAGAGGAGAAACTGCAGATGCAATAAGAAAAAACGGAATCAAAAGAGTGGGTCTTTTTAAACACTACACCTTTGCACCGCAAGACGTCAATGTATATGACAATTATTCAGACATCCCGAAAAACACGTTTGATTATGTCTTCATCACCTCAAAGACAACAGCAAATGAGGACATCTCAGATAAGTTAAACCAGTCAAGGGACATCCTCAAGGATAACTTTAAAATCATCATTTTCCAGAACGGCTTTGGAAACGATGAATTGTACTTAAGATACTTTTCGCCGAAAGAAGTGTTTTCAGCACGTGTAATCACCGGATTTGCAAGGCCTGAGCGACACATCAGCGAAGTGACAGTCTACACCGAACCCATACTGATTGGGTCCCTTCAAAAAGAGGATCCAAGTGACCTTAAGGTAATAGCCGACATGATTACTGCTTCCGGAATCAACTGCGAAATCACTAAAGAGGTCGACAGGTACCTGTGGGCAAAGATGCTCTACAACTGTGCGCTTAACCCTCTTGGAGCCATTCTTGATGTGGCCTACGGCAAACTGACCGAAAGCGAATATTCAATCGAGATTATGGACAAAATCATCGATGAGATATTCAACGTCATTGATGCAAGCGAATATGAAACACTCTGGGAAAGCCCAGACGAGTACAGGGACATATTCTACTCAAAGCTGGTTCCCGATACCTACAACCACTACTCTTCAACACACCAGGACATCAAAAAGAAAATCAGAACCGAAATCGATTCGCTGAATGGAAAGGTAATCGAGCTGGGAGATGCCTACAATATTGATGTGAGCACAAACAGAATCATATACAATCTGATAAAATCCATTGAAAATGACTTCGATTAACCCCAAAAAATCTAAACCTTTATATAGGTTAAAAATCTATATAGTATTGTTCATATTGTTATATACTATTTTTTTATAATATGAACAATGGTGATGGTTGAAATGAGCATTCGTTTGTATTCCTTTAGTGGTGTTTAGGAAGAGAATGTTCATTTGTTTTAAAGAATACTTATTTTAATAGATTATTACGTGATACTATGAGTGAACTTAAACAACTTATTGAAAAATTTATAGAACTTGATGATAATTTAAACGAAAAGATTGAAGGGCTTCCTGAAACCGAAGAGGCTTTCGAAGCATTTGAAGCAGACCACATTGATGAAATCACCGAACTCAACGAAATCTACCATGAAATCGAACATATGGTGTTCCATGAAGAGTTCATCATCGTCTCAAACGACTCCTCAGAGGAAAAGGAAGTTGTCGCTTTAATCATCAGCGATGAAAACGATGAGGAAGAGGAGTTTGTAATTCCTGTATTTACCGATGACGCTGAAGCGGAAATTGCTATCGAAGAGTTCAAAAAGGAATTCGGAGACATCGAGTTTACCTGCGACAAAAGGACAGGGGCTGAAATCGTTGCTGACCACCATGATGACGACGACTTCATCGGCCTTGCAATCAACGCACCTCAATGGGACTTTGTAATAGCAACCGAAGACGTTCACGACTGCTGTGAGTAAACATGAATCCTAAAGATTACGAAGACTACAAGAAAAATAACGTGAAGGCTTCAAAAAGCCAGCTTAAAGAGTATATACAGGTATATGCCGACATGGCAAAAAAGCTTAAAAGCGAAAGTGCCGTTGAACTTGAAGCCGTCAAGGCAAACATCAGGAAAGCGTATCCCCAAGAGATCTACTTCACACTTGTTGATGAAAAGGATGATTTCGTAAAGCTGACACTGACTGAATCAAGCAGGGAATACATTATACCTGTTTTTACAGACATCAGGGAATATGCACTCGGCAGCGCCAAAATCTCAAAGCTCTTTTTGGACAAGCTTGAAATGAAGGAAATCACTCCCGATGACATTTCAAAAATAGCAGATGAGGATGAATTCTTCCAGGGCTTTGTAATCAATCCGCACTCACAGAACTTCAACATGGACAGAAAAGGTGATTTCTGATGAAATACATCTGCCCGACACTCGGAGAGGACCATGAAAGGGATTTTCTGGTGACCGGTTCATTGGATGACTTTAAGATAATAGTATTTTCAGATTTGAAAGAATATGAAAAGGGTTATGAGTATCTGGAAATAATTGACTACGAACCGACTGAAGTGTCAGCTGAGCTGTTTAAGGAACTGTCCAAAAATGATGCTGAATTTGGAGGGATTATCCTGAATCCCCACAGCGAAAATAAGTTTATTTCAAAAAAAGAATTGTTGGAAGAATAGATCTATTCTATTTCTTCTCCATCTTCCTCTATAATATCATCGTCAAGATAGTATCTGATTCTGTAAGACATTTTGAACCCTTTGTCCACTTCCCTTTTAGGCCTTCTTTTGCGTCTTATATGTGGCCCGTTCATGTCCTTGAAGGGTTCCTGAAACGGCTTTGCCAAATTCTTGTTTTCACGATAATATGTGGAATTTCTATGCCTAGTATGGGGAGCCTTATACATTCTCTTTCTTAAGAGCCTCCTTTTACTAGTTACACGTCTTATCACAAAAATCACTTGTTCATTCTGTTTTTATTTTTTGTTGAAGACTTATCTAGGGTAGCCTGGATTTCATCAATCCTTTCAACTACAACCTTAATGGCCTGTTCGCCTTGACGGGTAGGATTGATACCTTGCTCTACAAGCAATGCATCCCTGATGTCTCTTAATCTGTCAATTGAATCGATTTTCATTATAGTACTGTAAAACATTCTAACATGTCCTCCACATTATATTTTGATTTTTATATTAAAAAATCTTTTTGACGGAATTATGTTTTCCAACAGCTAAATTAATTAATCTTGAAGGGAAACTATTAATCATGTTTGAAAAGTTACAGGTAATCTATCTTGCCGGAGGATGCTTTTGGGGTGTTGAGGCATACATCTCAAGACTTAAAGGGGTAAACCAGACTGAAGTGGGATATGCAAACGGCAATGACCTTGCGCCAACCTATGAAAAGGTGTGCACCGGAAAGACAGGCCACGCTGAAACCGTTAAGGTCACCTACAACCCTAAAATAATCGCACTTGAGGACATTTTGGAGGAGTTCTTTAAAATCATCGAACCCTACTCCAAAAACCGTCAGGGAGCTGATGTTGGAACACAGTACCGTACAGGAATCTACTGGCAGGAGGAATCGCAAAAGGACATTGTATTGAAGTTTCTGGCAAGAAAAAGAGGAGAATCATCAAAAAGGATTGCCGTTGAGGCCCGTGCAATACTCAGTTTCTATCCGGCAGAGGACTATCATCAGAAGTACCTTGAAAAGAATCCGCAGGGATATTGTCATGTGGATTTAAATTTAATAGATGATGGAGAATTCGACCACTTGACTCGTGAAGAGTATGAAATAACACAGCTTGCTTTAACAGAACCGCCATTCAGTGGAAAATATGATGACTTTTTTGAGGATGGTATGTATGTCGACGTGGTAGATGGTGAAATTCTTTTCAGTTCAGATGACAAGTTCGACTCAGGATGCGGATGGCCGGCATTTTCAAGACCCGTTTCAGATGACGTGATTACATTGAACCGTGACTTTTCATATGGCACCACACGCATTGAAGTGAGAAGCAAAAAGGCAAACTCACACCTTGGCCATCTTTTCCATGACGGACCTGGAGGTACAAGAAGGTTCTGCATCAACTCGGCCGCATTGAGATTCATACCGAAAGATGAGATTGAAGATTATTTAAACGATAAAAACCAAGATTAATATGATGAAGATTGAAGACATTAAAAACCCCGAGCTTAAAAATCACATCAACATGATTTACATGCACGGTGAAAATCAGAATCAGAAAGCCATTGATGCAACAGAAGAAGAAATTAAAGAATATATCAAGGACAACTATTTTATCATATCTATTGAGGACGGAAAGCCTGTTAAGATTCCTTATGGCAATGACGGAGAATATATTGTTCCCATTTTTACAGATGAACAGGAATACATTAACGGAATGCAGTACTTTTCACTGAACGTAATGGATGAAAACAAGGATTATATCATTGAAAAACGAGATTGCTTTAAAAAATTAAAGGAAGATCCTAATTTCTTAGGATACATCGTAAATATTGCAAGAGTAAGCTATATAATCAATCTTACTCTTTTATAAACTCTTTTTGTATGTCTGAAACTATTTCGACAAACCTTTTTGAAACCTCATCGCTAGGGTCCAGCACTGAAATGACGGCTTCCTTGTTTGGAGACTGTGAGACTGCCTCTTCAATCGGAAGGTCTCCCAGATATGTGATTTCCATCTCTTCAGCAAAGGCCTTTCCGTTTCCTTCACCGAATATGTAGAGCTTTTCATCACAGTGTGGACATATGTAATATGCCATGTTCTCGATAAGTCCAATCTTGTCTATGTTCATCATTCCAACCATCTTTACGCATTTCAAAACGTCTTCCTGTGATACGACGTTAGGTGTGGTTACCATTATTACAGCATCAGCATCAGGAATTGTCTGAAGCACTGTTAAAGGTTCGTCACCTGTGCCCGGAGGGTTGTCGATGATAAGATAGTCAAGCTCGCCCCAGTGAGCATCTGAAATGAGTTGCCTGATTGCACCGGTCTTTTGCGGACCTCTCCAGATGATTGGAGTGTCGATGCTGTCAAGCAGAAATGCCATGGACATTACTTTAAGTCCGCTTGGAAGTGTTACCGGAAACATTGAATGCTTGTACTCTTCCTGTTTTGCCTTTATGAATTCTGCCTTTTCCTCATCATTTGCAAATGTCTCTTTTGCCATTGCTCCTTCTGTGAGTTCCTTGAATACTTCAAACTGGTAGTTGCTGAAGTTTTCACCGTACAGTTCGATTCCAAGCATTTTTGGAATGTTAGGACCATGAATATCAGCATCCAATATGCCTGTCTTGAATCCGAGTTTCTGGAGGGTTTCTGCAATGTTTGCAGCTACGGTGGATTTTCCCACTCCTCCTTTTCCGCTCATGACGACAATCTTGTGCTTTATTTGACCTAAGTTTTTAGCAAGTCTTAATTCCTGCTCAATCATTTGCTTTTGTTGTTCAGGAGTCATTTGGCCTCCGTGACCGTGATGACCGTGACCATGTTCTGGCATAATTTTTCATCTCCTATAAATTTAATTAATTGAATTTTTTACTTACCTCTTCAACCGCAAGGATTAGAGGGTCTGTCACCATTGATACAGGCGGTGCGTAAGCGAATTCCATATTGCTTAAATCAAAGCATGTCATGCCTTCGGTGATTGCAAGTGTCATTGTATCGATTCTCTCAGCAACCCTTTCTTCAGCAATAATCTGGCATCCTATGATTGTTCCGTTTCCATCACATATTACCTTGATGTCCATCGGTTTGGCGTTAGGATAGTAGCGTGCCCTTGTAAGTGCTTCAACCTTCTGCACGACCGGCCTGATTCTGTTCTGCTGTGCGAAACTGGTGGTGTATCCGACTGCACCGAATTCAAGTTTTCCGACTTTTGAAACCATTGAGTTCAGCACAGGATTGAATTTGGATTTTTTGCCGCAGATTGTACGTGCCAAAGTTTTTGATTCACGCACTGCAGTTGTACCAAGCTGTGAAATGGTGTTTGAACCTAAAATGAGGTCTTTTGACTCTACGCAGTCACCTACAGCATACACGTCCTCGACTGAGGTTTCCATCCTGTCGTTTACAAGAATTGCCCATCTTCCGATTTCACATCCTGCCTGTCTTGCAAGGTCAAGTTCCGCCCTTACACCTGTTGCCATGATGACCATGTCAGCGTCATACAAGTCCTCATCGCCGAAGCATGCCTTTTCGACTTTGCCGTCACCAATGAGTTTGGTAATAGGTTTTCCTAAAACTACCTGAATTCCTTCCATTTCAAGGTATTTCACCAGGATGTCGGACATGTCCTTGTCAAGGGATCTTGGAACGATTTGCGGCAACATTTCACTCAGTATTACATCAAGTCCCTGTTTTTTAAGTGCAAATGCAATTTCAATACCTATCAGACCTGCACCTGTGACAATTGCGCTTTTAGCTTCCTTCATAGCTTCCTGCACACGGATACCGTCGTCGATGTTTCTTATCCTGAATACACCATCAAGTTCAACACCTTCCATAGGAGGCACAAACGGATTTCCTCCGGTTGCAAGAACCAGCTTGTCCCAGTTCATGACGTTTTCCTTGCCGTCCTTAACATAGGCAATAGTCTTTTTCTCGCTATCCACAGTTGTCACTTCAGCTTCTGTGATAACCTCAATGTCCTTTTCCTTATAATCTTCAGGAGTCCTCATCACAATGTCATCGAATGACTTGATTGTACCGGACAGTACGTAAGGAATTGCGCATGGAGAGTATGCAACCTTGTTGTCCCTTGTGAGAACTGTAATTTCAATTTCCTTATTAAGTTTACGAATATTGGAAGCTGTAGAGATTCCTCCAGCTCCTCCGCCTACAATTACTACTTTCATTATAACATAACCACTTAAGATTTATAACATATATATTTATTATTGAATACATATAAAAAAGTAACTATTTAATAGGTTTTAGGTTGAAAAATGAGGGAAATAGAATTTAATTTAGATGAAAATCCGTTTATCGATTTTCTGTCATCAAGATACTGCATGAATGCACGTATTAATGTTGAAAAATTATGGGATTGGTGTCATGAAAATGACAGGTCATTTTTTGTGATGTCTTTGGGATGTCTGCTTAACGCCGTAAACAGGGTTCCTCAGCTTAAAAGAAGAATCATAAACGGCAAGGCTTATGAATTTGATTATCTGGACGGAACATGTCCGATAATGGATGAGGAAAATGAGATTTATCGTGAAATGAGAGTCATGCCTCCTGAAAAATTTGACAGCATCTTAATTTGGCATGATTATGTGAAGGAATTGTCACAGGACATACTGTCGGGAAAAAGTGAAGGGTTTGCTGTCGACATGCATTTAAGGGATAAGGAAAACATTGCCAATTTCTCATGCATCCCATGGGTTGATTTCGATTCAATCACCAACTGCATCGTCGAGGCCAACCAGATCCAGCCGCTTCTTACATGGGGACGTGTAAACGAAAATCATGAAATGACCGTTTCAATTACAGTCAGCCACATATTCGTCAACGGCCGTGAACTGGGGCATTTCTATGAATATGCCCAAAAGGAATTCGACAAGACCCCTAAATGATTCCGAAAATGAACAGGAATATTGAAATCAGAACGATAATCAGGGCATGGACTCTTGTTCTTTCATCTTCAATCAGTTTGAATGAGACATAAAATGTCAATAGAATGCACATCAAAGGATACAGTATAATCCTGTCGGAGTTGATTACTCTGACGTTGTATCTTGATGCAAGAATCGCCACGAACTGTATGAACAGTGTCAGATATCCGAAAAGAATCATCAGATGGACCTTATTTATCCCATTTGAACTGCTTTTTGTTGTGGTTACAACAGGAACGTCAATCTTTGAGCCGCAGTTCTGACAGAAAACTGAATTTTCCTCTACCTCTTCACCGCATTGCGGACACTTTCTCATAATATCACCTCTACTCTTCTGTTTTTGATTCTAAAGTGGTCTTAAGGATTGTAATCTTAACTTTTTTCATATGAATATTTTAGTGAATGGTCAGATATACGATTTTCTAAAAAAAGAGAAATATAAGGGAAAATGATATCCCTTATCTTATAGTAATTTTTGCTTTAGTGCTTGATGAAGCATACATCTTGTCGCCTGCAAAGCTTAAAGCCACTACAAACTTGCCCCTTTTGGAAATGCTAAGTGCAAAGGTAGCTTTTCCACTGCCGTCTGTTTTGGCGAAGTATGTTCTTCCATTGAGTTTCATGGTTACAGTCTTACCTGCCTTGAGGTATGCATTGCCGTCAAAGGATGATCCCATATCGGTTTTGAGGTTTACTGTGTAGGATTTAGTTCTTGCACCTGCTTTGAATGATTTTGCAGCCGCTTTTATGCTTGTCTTTTTCAGTTTTACGTTGATGTTCTGCACGGTAAATGAAGAGTTGTACTCAGAGTCGCCTAAAAATGCTATTGCAAAGGTGTATCTTCCTGCCTGTTTCAGGTTGATTTGCAATTGCGCCCAACCGGTTGAGTTGGTGGTCTTGTTGTAGACATGTCCGTTGAATCCGATTTTTACCGGTTTGTCTGATAACGGCTTGCCGTTTTCATCAACCAGCCTGACCTTGAAGTAGTGTCCCCTTTCACCTGCATCGAAATCAACTGCATAGGTAGTGTATTCGCTTGCAATGATTGAGGTTGCAAGTCTTACCGGAGCCAAATCCTTAAGCTCAATTGTAGTGTTTGAAGGCAATATCACATCGCTTCCATCATATTTGATGTCAACCACACTGTTTGCAGAGGCGTTAATTACAATAACGCCACTTGCATCGGTAGCTGTCTTGAACTGCTTGCCGTTTATAGCGTAGGTAATGTTCGCATTTGCGATTGGAGCGCCTGCATCATCAACCAGAACTGCAGTGATTTTTCCGTCACCGCTTACTACAATGTCTTTTAATTCACTTTCATGGGCAGTTGCATTAATCTGCTTGGATATAACTGCAGGTGCATGTGTGTCATCACCCGGATAGACCACAACGATGCTGTGGCTATCGGCAGCTAAGCTTGGTACTGTGAAGTTCACATTACCGTTTTCATCCAAGGCAACACTGGTTTCAACTCCGTCAATGATGAGTGACACGTTTCCGGTTGCATTTGGAATTGAGACTGCAATTTCTGAGTCCTCACCAAGCTTAATGTCACCGACTGTCACATTGACATCACTGGTCTTTTTGTCTATGCTGAATGACTGAGATTCAATTGCCATCTCGTTGTTTTCATCTCCGGTGTAGATTACGGTTACTGTGTGGTTTCCTGCCTTGAGGTCTTCCAATGGATAGCTTAAAGATCCGTTTTCATCAAGTTCAACCTCTTTTGCAACACCGTCGACAATGACGAACACTGAACCTGTAGCGTTTGGAATGTTTAAGGTAATGTTTCCATTTTCTCCTGCCTTGATTTCAGGAACTGTCACATTAACGACTGGAGTTTCCTTCTCTGCCACTTCAATTGTCCTGACAGCTGATTTGGAGGCATTGAACATGTCATCACCAAGGTATCTTGCGCTGACGTTGAATTTTCCTGCTTTATCCATCACGACATCAACTGATGTTGCATTTTCAAGGTCAATTGAATATTCTTTATCACCAACAGTTACAATGACGATTCCGGTTGCTTTTGCTGTGACATTTACTGTCACGGTTGATTTTTCACCGACTTTAGCGTCTGTTGCATTCACTGTGAGTGTTGAAGCTAGTTTGTCAACAGCAAATGTAGCATTGGCTGTGGTGCCTAAGTATTTGTCAGTTTCTGCAACGCCTGCAATGATTGTGTGCAATCCTTGAGTAGCTTTCATGGTAAAGACATTGTCTTTTACACTTTGGGCTTTGCCGTCGACATTAACGGCAATGACTGCACCGTCGTATGATTTGACAGCAACTTCAATGTCTTTTCCGATTTCAATGTCTTTCGGCAAGATTATTTCAACTGAAGCATCGTATTTTTCAACAGCAAGTGAACCTATATAGGTTTCTTGAGCATAATCAGCAGTTTCTCCTGCAACTACAACAACAGGATAAATGCCTGCATCATCAGCTTTAAATTCAACCTTGCCATCGATTACGGTTTGCGGATTGCCATCAATCAGTACGGTTATGTTATCATTATCGGATACCACATTGACAATGACAGTTTGGCCGACTTTGATGTTATCCGGAATCACAACATCAATGTTGGATGGATCTTTTTCTGTAGCTTTCACTGAAATCGCATTTGAATCCGCTTCAGTGAAGAGTTCATCACCCAAGTATTTGGCTGAAATGCTGTAATTTCCAACATTATCAAGTTTGACATCAATTGATTTGGCTGAATTCATGTCCACTGTATATTCAGAGCCGTTCACATTGACAATGACGATTCCGGTTATGAAATCAGGACTGTTAATGTCAACAGTTGTTTTTTCACCAACCCTTACGTCGTTTGCTTTAATTGTTATTGTCGGGGCCTTTTTGTCCACTTTAAATGTCCTGTTTGCAGATGCTGAAAGATACTTGTCGTTTTCAGCAACATTTGCAACGATTGTGTGGTTTCCGGCTGTTGCCCTGATAAAGAACTTGCCGTATATAACTGTTTGGCGAATGCCGTCGACATAGACATTAATGTCAGCACCGCCATATGATTTGACGGTTACTTCAATATCATATCCTATTTCAATATCTCCCACGTTAATGTCAACAGCTGCAGTGTTTTTGCCTGCTGAAAATGCGTTGATGTATGAATCTGACTTATAATCAGGGGTTTCAAATGCGTTTACAACAATCGGATAACTGCCTGCAGAGACAACTTCAAATTCGACCTTGCCATTGCTTACTTTTTGAGCGGTTCCGTTTATCAGCACTTCAATTTGATTATTAGGTGAAGTGACATTAATGACCACTGTCTGTCCGACTTTAATGCCATCTGGAATTTCAACAATGAGGTTTGATGATGCCTTTTCAGTTGCTTTAACGGCAATCTTATTTGAATCTGCACCGTTGTAGATGTCATCACCTAAATATTTTGCTGAAACATCATATTTGCCTGCCTTATCGAAAGTGACTTCAACTGATTTGGCATTTTCCAGATTTATGAGATACTCTGTGCCGTTAACATTGACGCTGACGATTCCAGAAGCAGAATCTGTGATGTTAATGTCAATTACAGCTTTTTCGCCGACTTTGACATCGGATGCATTGATTGTGATTTTGCAATCCAATTTATCAACAGTGAATGTGTCGTTAGCAGCAGCATTAAGGTATTCATCTGTTTCCTCAACGCTTGCAGTGATTGTATGGGTTCCTGCAGTTGCTTTCACTTTGAACTTGTTGTCTGTCAATGTTTGTGCAACGCCGTCCACGTATACTGCAATTTGTGCGCCGTCATATGATTTGACGGTCACTTCAATATCCTCACCAATTACAATATTTCCTTTGGAAATGTCGATTGAAGCTGTGTTTTTATCGGCATTGAATGAATCAATGTATGAATCTGGCCTGTAATCTGCGGTTTCATTAGTGTTTACAATGATTGTGTATGCGCCAGCTTTTGTTACTTCAAATTCAACTTTGGAATTGTTGATTTTTTGCGCAACGCCGTTAATCAGCACTTCAATTTGATCATTAGCTGAAGTGACATTGATGACAACTGTCTGTCCGACCTTGATGTTTTCAGGAATTTCAACAGCAATGCCTGATGATTCTTTTTCAGTAACTTCAATGACGATCTTATCGGATTGTGCTTCTTCAAATATTTCATCACCAAGATATTTTGCTGAAACATCATATTTTCCAGCCTTATCCAAGGTGACTTCAACTGATTTTGCAGAAGATATGTTGACTGTATAATCGCTTCCGTTCACATTAACGATGACAATTCCTGTTTTTGGACCGGTAATGTTAATGTCAACAGTGACCTTTTCACCGACTTTTGTGTTGGATGCATTTACTGTCAATGCCGCAGCCCTTTTAGTGACTTTGAATGTTGCATTAGCAGTCAATTGAACGTATTCATCGCTTTCAACCACATTGACAATGACATTATGGGTTCCTGCAGCTGCAGTGATTGTGAATTTGCTGTCTTTGACATCCTGCTTTTCACCGTCAACATAAACTGTCATGACTGCACCATCATAAGCGTCAATTGCAATAATTGCGTCATCTCCAGCTTTAATATCTGTTGGAATGATGATTTCAACATCATATTGCTTTTTGGCAACATTGTAATATGCTGTGATTTCAGATGAAGCGTAAGGAGAGCTTTCATCTGGAAGATATGCTGCAGTAATATTGTTTTTACCGGCAATGTTTTGGACAGGCAACTCAATTATTGATTTAATGTCATATTCCTGTTCACCAATTCTGATTTTACCTGTAGCTCCTGCCGGCAGGGCAATTGTAGCATTAGCTTTTTGGCCTAAAACAGTATCTGCAACTTTCACATCAAATTCATAGTTATAGATTGGATTAACTGTGAACACTTTAGTTATTTCAAAGTCATTGTATCTTTCATTTCCATCATATTTGGCAGTTATCTTGTAAGTTCCAACGCCCAAATCAGAAATTGCGTATCTGTTGTATTTGTTTGCATCAACAATTTCTGTTTTAATGATTTTTGAGTCTTTTGTTACTGTAACATTCAATTTTCCGTCATCAGTGGCTGTGATGATTGCTGTTGCATTTTCTCCTGCAGTAACATCACCTATGTCTAAAGTGATTTCATAGGTCAGTTTACCTACCCTTAGGGTTATTTCTTTTACATCACCAATATATTTCTCAGATTCTGATGCATTAACTGTTATTGTTACTTTTCCGTCATCAATAGCTTTGATAAGGCCGTTTTTGTCAACGGTAGCTATTGAGGAATTTGAAGTTGTGAAAGTGATTTCACCGTCATAATCAACTTCTGTGCTGATTGCCAATTGTGTTTTTTCACCGCCAATCATCTCGATTGAATCCGGTTTAACGTTAAGTTGGGCGGAAATCTTTTTGACAGTGACATTGACTTCATGAGTTTCATCGAGATATGTTGGAGAGTTTAAGAATTTGACGGTAACAGTTACGTTTCCTGCCTTGATTCCAGTGACTTTACCATCACTGTCAACAGTGGCAATGGAAGAATCTGTGCTTTCAAATATAACAGTTCCATCATAGCTGCCATAAATATTTATTATCTTATTTTCCTTTACATCCACATCTACAGATTCATCGACTTCAATGGTTGCAGGGATCTTTTTGATTGTTAATGTAATGTTTTTACTTTCCGCTAGATGTATTTCGTCTTCATCAACGCTAACTGTGATGTTTACGATTCCACCGCTAACAGGAGTGATATGACCATCAGCATCGACTTTGGCTATGGATTCGTTGCAGCTTGAATATACTGGTTGACGTCCAAATTCATCATTTGCAATAATGTCATCGGAACCATCCACATCCATTTCAATTGTGTCTTTTACATCCAAACCGTTAGCTTTAATTTTATTTACAGTCACATTTATTATAATGCTATCGTCAAGGTATTTAGGAGAATTTTTAGCACTTATTGTAATTGTTACATTTCCGGCTTTGATTCCTTTAACATTACCATTGCTGTCAACACTTGCAATTGTGTCATTGCTGCTGATAAATGTAATTTTGCCACCAAAATCACTCGGCTGAACGGTTATGGCCTGTGATTTATCAATTTCAACTATTATATCACTGGCATTTAGATTCGGAGCAATTTTGTTAACTGTAACAGTTACATAAACAACTGCATCTTCATATTTGCCTGATTCATTTGCATTAACTGTGATTCTTGCTTTACCACCAATTATACCTGTGACAACACCGTTTTCATCAACAGTAGCAACAGAAGTGTCATTGCTTATGTAACTAACTTTACCATCAAATTCGCCTGTAATGACAATGGAGTTGTTTGATTTTGCATCAACATCAAAGGAATCGACTTCAACACCAATGTCTGAAGGAATCCTTTTGACAGTTACTTCGACATATTTAACTGCATCGTTGTAATAGACAGAATCTGTTGCATTTACTGTTATTTTTGCTTTTCCGCTTGATACGCCTGTTACAATACCGTTTTCATCAACAGTAGCTACAGAAGTGTCATTGCTAGTGTAGCTGACTTTACCAACAAATTCACCGGTGATTACAATGGATTTGTTCGCTTTCACATTAACATCAAAGGAATCGGCTTCAACGCCAATGTTTGAATCTATCTTATTGACAGTTACTGTTATCTCAACTGAATCGTCAGTGTAGTTTTGGGCATCGTGAGAAGTTATTGTAATAGTTACTGTTCCTCCTGACACACCTGTTACGACACCGTCATCATCGACTGTTGCAATTGACTCATTGCCGCTTTTGAATGTGAATTTTCCGTCAAATTTATCAGGTTTTTGAACATTAGTCTTGTTAGTGCCTTCCACATCAACTACCAAATCACCAGCACTGATGTTCGGATTCATTTTATTAATTGTGAATGTGCATTCATTGACAATGACAGTGTAGTTTTCATCACTTACAGCCTCTGCTGTTGCGACATAATCTATACCTGCCGCTAAAGTAGTTTTGTTTGATCCTAAACCCTCATTTCCAACTGCAACATTCACTTTGGTTCCGTTAATGTCAATTGTGTATGTTCCGGCAAGAGTTGCAGTTACTTTAACTGTCACTTCACCCGGAGAACTGATGTCCTCAACATTGATAACTATGATGTTGTTTCCCTTATTGACTGTGAATGTGGCATTGTGAGTGTCTGCAGTGTAGTTTTCATTTGAATATGTAACGTTTGCATAATATGAGCCTGCAGCCAGTTTTATAAGTTTACCTTCACCATTAGCCACAACATCATAATCTGTTCCGTTAATGTTGACTTTATAAGTGCCTTCCACATCTGCAGTGACTTTGACTGTGGCCACATTTGGATAGGTAACCTCATCAACGGCGACTGTGATTTGATTTACGGCAGGAATGACATTGAAGTTTACTGTTTGGGTTCTTGCCCTGTAATTTCCATCCCCATTGAATCTGGCCTGAATTGAATATGAACCAACCTTTACAACAGGCATTGCAAACTCATTGGATTGTGTGACATCACTGATTTCACCGATGAATGTTCCGTCAGTATAGTTGAAAGTGACATTGCCTGTTACATCATCCGGAAGCTCGATTTTAAGGATTATTTCCTCCTTATATTTATATGTTTGTTTTGTTGATGATGCATTGAAGTCTGTTGCAGTTTGTACAACTTCAAATGTTGTTTGGGCAGTTTGGGCATTATAGTCATCGCTTTGGGCAATACTTACCTCTGCCTGATAGCCTGTCGCTACAGGAAGAGGAACTTCATGGGAGAATGTGTTACTGCCAGTATTCAACTCAACATTAAACTCTACGAGGTTGGCTATTCTTACGGTGTATGTTCCGCTCAAATTAGTGTTTATTGTACCGTTTACATTAGACCCATAAACAATTTCGTTTATGATGATTTCCAGATTAATGTTGGATCTGTTTACATCAAATGTAGCATTTGTTATGCTTACTGTGTAGTTTTGATGGTCAGCAAATGTTGTATTGGCCTGATATTTCACACCTGCCGGCAGTAAGATTGTGTTTTGACCGACACCGTTTGCTCCAACAACAACATCAACTGAGTATGTTCCATTGATTACAACATGATAAGTTCCGGCCACACTGGCTGATACGCTGACAGTTACATCTCCAGGCAGGTATTTGTCGGTGACGCTTACAGTGACATCATTTGATGCCTTGCTTATTGTGAATGTGTCGTTAGTGGTTATGCCGTAGTAATAATCACTTGCATAACCTGTGATGTTTGCATAATAACTTCCTGCAGCCAGTTTAACTGACCTTCCTGCAGTGTCATTGGCGACGACATCATAAGCAGTTCCGTTAATGTCGATTGTGTAGGTTCCCGCAACTGTAGCATTCACTTTAATGGTGATGCTGTCAGGATATGTCGCATCATCCACAGCAACCTTGATGATATTGTCAGCTTTATCTGAAGTTACTGAGATGTTCAGCTCGCTTGCTTGGAACTTATTGTTTTCAGCATATTTTACAGTAATGTTGAACTTGCCGACACGGTCAACAGTAAACGGATTGGAAATTGACTCATCACCAATGAAGTAGGATATTGTTCCAATATTCACTTCTTTGCCGTCTGCTTTAACAGTAGGATTGATTGTGATTTGCTTTAAGTAATTGGTTGATATTGAAGTGTCTGCAATGATTTCGGATGCAAGCTTATTAACGGTTACTGTAATTGTCTTGGTTGAAGAGAGATATTTTTCGCTTTCAGCATAGGTTATTGTTATATGGGCTTCGCCACCGCCAACAGCAGTTAATTTACCGTCAGAAGAAACGGTTACGACACTTTCATTGTCACTTGAATACTCTAAAGTGTATGCATCTGTTATGTTTAATGTAGCACCGATGTCAATGTTTTCGTCAGTTGATTTCAATGTTTTATCTTCTGCAGTGATTTCAGTTGCATTCTTTGAAACGGTTAATGATATGGTGTCTTCTGAGAGTTCATATTTTCTGTCTCCAGGATATCTGACTGTTATTGTTGCTGTACCGTTTCTGTGTGCGGTAATCAAACCAGTGCTTGAAACAGTTGCAACACTTTCATTACAGCTGATATATTCCAAAGCACCAGCATTAGGATCGACATTAGCTACAATTTGAGATTTTTCATCAATCCTTAATGAAAGGTCCTTGTTGCTGGTAACGGCAGTTGTAGTGCCATATTTGGTTACAGTGACTGTTAATGTCTTGGATGAAGCTTCATGTGTTGTATTGCCCGCAAACCTAACTGTTATAACAGCAGTACCATTGCCCATAGCATTATAGTTACCATCATTATTAATGAATTTGAATACGTTTTCATTGCTGCTTTCATAAATCAGTGCAGTGGTTGCCTGTGTTCCATTATTATAGAAGATTGCATTAACATTGCCTTCATCATCGACTTTAAATGAATCTTTATCATCAAAATCAACTGCAGTTGGTGCTTTATTAACAGTGATTTTGATTGTATAATTTTCACATTTGAATTTATCTGTATTGAGCCTAGCCAGACATATTGTTAGGTTTGTAGTTCCACCGCCTTTAGCTGTGATATGTCCAGTTGCATAATAACTTGGGTCATCAGTTTTGTTATAGTAGTCATGTGTAAATGAAATTACACTGCTGTCAAATTTATAATCTATTACATAAGCTCCTGCAGGAGCATAACCATTATGGATTTTATCAACAATAGCTTCGATATCCAAATCCAATGTATCAGTGACATTCAATGTAATTTCCCTACTTTCAAGATTAGTGACATTTATTGTAAGTGGTACTTTAAAGACTTTTACAACCAGTTCATATGTTTCAGGAGTACCATAATTAGTTACAGACCCATCATAAGTAAATATGAGTTTTGCAGTTCCTTCGTTAGACCCTGCCCTAATACCTACATCGGTATTAGGGTCTATTAAAGAAGAATTGCAAGAAACTGTGATTCCATTATAATTACCTGAATCTGTTTTAATAAGTTTATCTTTATTTAAGTAATGCCCAGCATACATGATGTAAGGAACATCAACTATTGGAACCATATAAGGACCGTATATTGTAATTGGCAACTCATTTGACACGCCATTACAATAAATTACAATATATGCATTTCCACAATCTATTGCAGTGTAAGTGAATTCTTCATTAGGAGATACACAGTTTTTATTCAACCCTATTTTGTCACAATCAACATTCAAATCAATATTAGGCAAGTGTGAATTGTCGAATTCTATGATTTCATTTCCATCAAATGATTTTAAATAATATCTGATTGTAGAAGTTTCATTATAACTAAGTTCATAAGAACTAACAACGGCATCTATAAATAGCCAATTATTCGGAGTTATTGTTCCTCCAAAATAATCATACTGTGTTTCACCAAGTTTATCATAATTTACACTAGTGCTTCCCCACCAGTTATCATCAATATTTACAGTACCTGACTTTAATAAAAATGCAAAATTGTTATTTTTAGCAGAATTACCATCATTATCTATAAAGATTGAATTTTTGACAACATTATTTCCATTATCATTTGCTGTTTTCCATATAATTGCAGCACCTATACTTGAATATGAAGCACTTGTTATGGTGTTTTCCCTAAAAAGACATTTGTCAATGGTTGTTTCAGTATTATCTGTTTCTATGTACAATGCTCCATTATAGTATGCTTTGTTTCCTATAAAGCTAGAATTATACAAATCAAATTTAGAATCTTTAATATTTAAGTAGATAGCTCCACCATTATCACCAAGAGCATTATTGTTTATAAATGCACAATTTTTAATATTGTATGTTCCTTCATTAGCTTTTATGTAAATTGCACCACCTTGATATTTTTGTTCGAAATTATCTTTATAAGCAGTGTTATTTACAAAAGTACAGTTATCAACATTAAACTCAATAGCATCAGTATTGTCTAAGTTATAGTAAATTGCTCCACCAGGGTTACCTCCATCATCATAACCCAGATTGCCTTTACCGTTGGCAAATATGATGTTTTTGAAGGTGACATTTAAAGCTTGCACATTGAAAATCCTTGTCATTTCTTTTGCATCAATAGTATGGCCTTTACCATCAATTGTAATGTTTTTATTAATGAGAATTCCTTTGGTTATTTCATCATCATCATTGTATGTGTAATCACGATTAAATTCAATTACTGAGTTTTCATCGGCGTTGTCAATTAAAGTTTGAAGTGAATCAAATTCACCTAAAACTCTTTCTTTAGTTAAAGATATGTCACCATAACTTACAGTTAATGCACCTGTTTCTCCAATCAATTCATATGGAACTCTGACTTGACCTGTACTATCAAGTGTAAATTTATTTATGTTTAAACTTAAAGTAGTTGAATTGATATTTAGTGTAACTTCAGGAAGATTATAATCAGAAATAACACTTGATGAAGCAGCATTAGTATCATATAAATTATTTAAGGAGATAACTGCATAGTCTTCATAAAATTTAATTTTTAAGTATAACCATTTATCAGCATGACCAGAAACCAATGCAGCATCAAAATTATCTAATGTATTTCCAATCCAATTATTATTAAATTTCCCATAAGAATTATATATTGAACTTGGAGAATTATCTAAGAAAATAGAATTTGATATATACTCCTTGGAATACTGGAAAACAACATGATTGCCAGTATTGTTAATAAAAATACATTTATCAACAGTACCATAATACCCATAATTATAGATAGCACTTCCAGTATAACCTGTTGAACCTACAGAATTGTTTATAAAAACGGAGTTTGAAATTTTATTTCCATTTCCATAATTGGCACCACAATAAATAGCACCACCATTACTAGATGCACTATTGTTAACAAAAGAACAATTATCAATAGTCACATATTCCATTTTAAAGTAAATAGCTCCACCTAAATCAGATTTACCATTTTTAAAATTAGTATTTTTTAATAAAATTCCATCTGCAACAAGATTAAATATTCTAGAGTTACCTTTAGCATCAACTGTAAAACCGTTACCATAAATACCAATACATTTATCTACTAGAATTCCAGTAGAAATTGTGTCATTTTCAGAATAGGAATAGTTTCTAGTTAACTTGTACATATATCCTTCTGGAACTAAATTTAGAATAGTTTGAAGAGACTCAAAATCTCCTTTATCAAAGAATTTAATTTTATTTGTAATCCTAACAGAATTATAGCTAGCCGTTAATGATCCTGTAAGTCCAGTAAGTGAATACTCAACTGTAGATTTGCCCTCAGAATCTAAAATAATGTTATCTTTATTTGGTATTGCATTAACAGCCGAAATATCAAATATTAATTCAGGCAATGTATAACTATAATCAGATCCATCATTTAGATTATTTAAGGAGATTTCTCCTCTTTTAATTTCATCATCAACAGTCATGTTTAAATAGAACCATTTTTCAATGTTTATACCTTCACCAACATTTGCAATATTAAGGCCATAATTAGAGGCATTGTTTCCCCACCAATTATAATCAGCATTAACACTACCTGTTCCTTTAGCAATTGTTACGCCCTCATTATTAACAATTACAGAATCGCTCACTACAAATGAAGCATCGCTTAATGCAGAATTGAGATAAATGATTGAATTGGCACATGTATTGTTAATAAAAGTGCTTTGAACTATCCTATTTTCAACATTATTGTTTGCGCCATTTACATATATAGCTGAACCCTGACCGTTAGCAGTATTGTTAATAAAGGTACAATTAATTATTTCAATTCTGTTACCGTTGAAGTATACTGCAGCACCATTTTCACCGGTTGCATTTGCAAAAATTATATTCTTTAGGATTAATGTTTTTGTGTTTGAATCATCATTGAAATAAAATATATTACTTAGTCCTTTTGCATCAATAGTGAATCTTGCACCATCAATAGTCAAAGATTTTGAAAAGATAATGTCATTTGGATTATCCACATTAGGATTAAATGCATAATTTTGATCTAAAACTAACTCATCAGTAGCATCATTAATTTGAGTTTTTAATTCAGTAAATGATGCAATATTAACAAATGATTTAGTTAATTCAACCCCATTATAGCTAGCAGTTATTGAGTACTTTTTAGAGAATGTATGTTCGATATTGCATTCTCCATCATCAAGAGTAACTTTATTTTTAGTTAATTGAGTATTAGTGGATTTAGTATTGAATGTGATTGCAGGTAAAGCACAATTATTATCTATGGTGATGCCATTACCATCATATAGATTATTCAATGTTAGTTTTGAAACTGTGCTAATATCAACAGACATATCTAATACATACCAGTTATTAGCTGTTACGGTAGAACCTATGCTAAGAGATGTTTCATAATTATCTATAGTATGACCCCACCAGTTATTGTTAGCAATAACATTACTTGAACTTGATGCATCAATAACATTTCCACCTTTATTTCCTACGAATATGGAATTGGATACCTCAACATTATTATAAGCATAAATAGCACTACCTTTATCAGATGCAGTATTATTGATAAAAGTAGAATCTACAATAATAACACTACCAGGATAGTTACATATTGCACCACCATTACTAGAAGCTAAATTATTAATAAAGGTACAATTAATAAATTCACCGCCAAGGTTGGAATTATAATAAACTGCTCCACCATAAGTAGAATAACCATGGACAAATATTATATTCTTAAAAGTAACTTTCACATCTTTAACAACAAGATTAGTTTGGCCTTTTGCATCTATAGTATGGCATTTACCGTCAATAATTAACGTTTTTGCTATTAACATTTGACCAACTAATTGAGAATCAATTGTAGAATCAAAGGCATAATCCCATTTTAACTCTATGGTGTCCCCTTCTTCAGCAATGTTTGTGAATAGGTTTTTCAATGACTTGAAGTTCCCATCATCATCATAAGTTACAACTTTTGTTAACGCAATTTCATCCTTATAACTAACAGTCACTGATCCTGTTGTTTTAACAACATAACTAACTGAGGATTTTCCTGTTTTATCAATTTTTACATTATCTTTGTTAATTTTCGCATTTGATGAACTAATATTTAGTGTAATTTCTGGTAATGCATAACCTGAATAAGTGCTGTTTCCAACACCGATAGTGTATAAATTGTTTAATGATATTTCAGCCAAACCTTTTTTATCATTAGTTGTCATGTTTAAGAAAACCCAATTATCCCTTGTTACTGAACTGCCCACATTAACAATGCTTGTAGCGTAATTGTCTGCAGTGTTTCCCCACCAATTATAATTGGCATTAATGGTTGCAGAATTATCCCCATCAACAGCAATGTTTTGAGCATTAATAATAGAATCATGAATATTGTAATTACCGTTACCGCTGCAATAAATTACAGAACTCCCTGCATTATTACTGAAAGTATTTTCTGTAATTTCACCAGTATTGGCATTTAAAGCAATAGCCCCACCATAAGTATTTGCAGTGTTATTGGTAAAAGTACAGTTTATTAAAGTTAAACTGTTAACATTTGCATTAATTGCACCACCAACATCGGCATTACCATTTACAAAATTAATATTTTTTAAAACAACATCTTTTGTAGGATCATTAATATAGAAAATCCTCTTAAGTTCTTTCGCATTCAAGGTATGGCCTTGACCATCTATTGTAATGCTTTTAGCAAAATCGACACCATAAATAAGATCAGCATCCTTACTAGGGTTATAAGCATAATCTTCAGTCAAAGCTATAATTGAACCTTCTGATAACTCAATTGTTTTTTTCAAACCAGATAAACTTAAATCTTTAATATATTTTGTTATATCTATATTTTCATAACTAACAGTAATTGAACC
This sequence comes from uncultured Methanobrevibacter sp., assembly GCF_947169325.1. Lineage (GTDB taxonomy): Archaea > Methanobacteriota > Methanobacteria > Methanobacteriales > Methanobacteriaceae > Methanocatella. The sequence continues at coordinate 60,562 of NZ_CAMVPN010000002.1, forward strand.
TGAACTTCCAATTAATCGATAATCAAAAGTTGCTTTACCTTCACTGTTCAATTGCACCTCATTTTTATCCACATCAACATTTGTAGTTTTAATTTTGAATTTAATTTGAGGTATGTCTCCAGTATAAACACTTGAATCGCCAGTTTTGCTTGAATATAGATTATTCAAAGAAATAGTTGCAATACCTGTTGAATCATCTGTTTCAAATTTTAAGAATAACCAATCATTAATTGTCCTTCCAGATTGTCCAATTTTAGCAATATTCTGATTAAAATCATCCTCAACATTTCCCCACCAATTATTATTTAATGAATATGTAGTAGGACCAATATAAATTCCATTTTGGCCGTTATTTAATATTACAGAATTATTTACAATGAAATTACCATACATATATCCATAAATTACTGAACCTTGAGTACCACTATTATTAATAAAACTGCAACCGTCAACAAGTTGTTCAACACCAGTTTTACCTTGAATGTAAAGAGCTCCACCATAATTTTTTGCTGAATTTCTAATAAAAGTAGAATTAATTATTTGTAAACCATTAGGAGCACTATTTGAATTAATATATGCCGCACCACCATTTTTACTATAATTTGGATTGGCTTTATTATCAACAAAGGTAGAATTAATAATATAAATATGGTCTTTAGCTGTTAAATAAACTGCTCCTCCATGACCATAATAAGAATAAGAAGAACTAGAACTGTAACCACTTGCAGTATTATTTTCAAAGGTACAATTAATTATTTCAACACTTGCAGGACCATTTGCAGCCTTATTACTACAAGAAATTGCACCACCCCATTTTCCATAGCCATTACAAAAGGTTATATTTTTAAAGATTATGTTATAACCTGAAGTAAGAGTAAATATTTTAGTTTTTCCTTTTGCATCAATTTTATGACCTTGACCATCAATTGTCATGTGTTTTGAAATAGTAATACCCGATGTAATAGTATCAGTATCGGAATAAACATAGTCTTTATTTAGATAAACAGTATCATATGCACTAATACTACTACTAGTTAAATTTTCCGACAATTCATTAAAAGTTCCAACTTCACCATCCTTTAAAATTTCAACATCATTTTTCATCGCCAAATTATCATTAGCTACATCTTCACTTACAGCTTCTACACTATCATTAGTCACACTGACAACATCCGTCGTGCTGTCTGCCGCACTAATCGCCGAAATTGTAAAAAGCATGCAAATAATAAGAACAATAGCTATTATCTCTCTTTTAAATTTCAATATCATTCTCTCCTTTTTACACTAAATATTAATCGATATTATATTAAATTATGTAGAACATAATATTTAAATTATATTAAAAAATTGAGAATTTTGTAAAATTTTATTCTGAAAATAAAAAAATTTATTAAAAGATATTCAAGAAAAAATATTAATAATAAACAAATTCCAATTATTACTCTTATAATTAAAATTATTCCAAAAATCTGTGTAAAAATAGGATTTTATTAAAATCAGCTTTACAAATAATAACTATTATTTAGAAATATTTATAAAAAGTAAACATTTTACAATATATATTACAAATATTAAAAACAGTCAAAAATTAAGTCAATGATTATTTACATTTTACAGAAATCTCATTCAAAATTTTTTGAAGATACTTCTTTTTCAAAACAAGTTCGCGCCTATCGGCCAATAACTCACTGTTGGGCTGGCGAACCTTTCCGCCAATTCTTGAAGCCCCCAGGTATTTGGTGTCACCTTCCCTCAACTCATGCACAGTACCATCACGAATCGCACTTAATATTCGATAATAATCCCTGAAAAGCACGTCAAAATCGTTGCTTAAGTGATATATCTCCAAATCGGTTATCAGACGTGACTCCTCATCAAACCATATTAGAAAAATAGCTTCGAATTTAAACAGATTGCTGAATTCGACAAAATCGAAGTAATCCAAATCGCACAGTTTCAGTTTTGAGGCTGGATATCTCTGACCGCAGTTTTTAAACTTATATCCAATGGTAAAAATAAAATCAGAGGATCCATCCAAATCAACTTCATCTACTGAAAGACCTATAAGCTTTTCGAATGAATCCATAAAAATCATCTAGTCTTTGTCAAGTGCAGGAATTCCGGTAATTCTTAATCCGCCGTAATGGGATTTGTATTTAATATTTAACCCAATAAGCAGAGGAGTGATCTTTTCGATGATTCTTGCCTTTTCAAGAACTCCTGTATCGATTGTCCGTACACCCGGAATCTTGTCGATGATTTCAGCTGCAGTCTCTTTAGCTTCCTTATCATCACCTGCAATGAGACAGTCACAGTCGATTTCTTCAGGAATGTTTGCCAGATGGGAATTGGAAATGTTACAGAATGCACAAATCACTTTAGCATCTGTTCCTTCAAGGATTGAAGCTGTCCTTTCAGCAGCTGATCCTTCCATCAAATCTATAAACCTGAATGGCTTTCCACCGATTGCAGTTTCAAGAGGCACTGTTGCATCCATGACGATTTTGTCAGTGCAGAATTCCTTGATTCCTTCGATTGTTGGTTTTTGGGCAGCCAATGGTACTGTGATAATCAAAATGTCTCCTTCTTTTGCTGCGTCTTCGTTTGCCATTCCTTTCATGTTGGATAAATCATAGTCTGCAAGTTCCTCTTTTGCTTTTGCGACTACATCCAATGCCTTTTCTTCCTTACGAGATCCGACTATCACATCTACTCCGGCGATAGCCAGTCTTTCTGCTATTCCAAGACCTTGTGGTCCTGTTCCACCAATTACACTTACTATCATTTTATCACCTATTTTTTATCGTACAATAAACCGCCGACGAATATCAGATATTCCGGCAGTTTTCCGTCCTTTGCGTATTGTATCTTATAACCGAAAATGTCTTCAACAGCCTTGTCCACGTCTCCACCTAAGGCTTCAATCGGATATCTCATCTTGAAGGGCATTTTGCATGGCATGTTGAATTCCCTTGTGCATCTCATGCAGAGGTTGCATTTGCCCAAAAAGAGTCCCAGAGAATCTTCACTTTCAAGCGCATAGATTTCGTTCATGAATTTCACTTTCATTCTCTCAAAGCGTTTTAAAATGTATTCAAGTTCCTTTTCCTCAAAGGTGTGTTCCAGCTCCTCGGAGGAAAAGTCGATTTTAAAAGCGATGATCTTGAGTTTATTGTATGAGTTCCATACGTCATCCGTGTCGAATTCAAATGGAGGATAATTCCAGTTGTAGCCTAACATTTCCTGCTCTTCGATGCAGAGTTTTGAAATTTTTTCAAAGTCAACATAGTTTTTGTAAAACTCTTCGACATCCACATCTGCAGTTAGTTTTCTTATCTCAGACATAATTAATAATATTGAAATGAAACATTATAAAAGTTACTACAAAAATATCTTGCAAAAATAAAAAATATTCATAAATTTTAAAAATTTGATAAAAAATAATGGGCAAAATTAAGAAAATATTTTAAAATACCTACTAATTTAGATAAGTTGCTGTTGTATATCTATAGTAGTCGACACTGAAAATTATAAATACTATTGATTATAAATATTATAATCATGTCTAATCAAACATTAATTGAAGAATATCCTGGGATTATTTCCGAGATTCAAACGGAAATTAAAAAGTTAGAGAACGATACACGTGTTTTAAATAAATTATATGTAATTTTAGATGTTTTACATGATGAACCTATAAACGACATCATTAATAAACATGGAATTAGTCAAGGAACAGCATATAATTGGATAAAACAATGGAATGATGGCGGAATGGATGCATTAAAAAGAAAACAGGGTTCCAAAGGACAATCAAAATTAACTGACGAACAATTTTTAATTTTAGACAAAGCAATTCAAGATAATAATTTAAAAACTGCAAAAGAAGTAAAACATCTAATTGAAACATTGTTTGGAGTAAAATACAGTTTACGAAGTATAGAGCGTATAATGAAGAAATTAGACTATACTTACACCAAACCTTACAAAATATACGCTAAAATGCCAAAAGATGCCGAAGAGCAGTTAAAAAAAACACCCGACATTTAGATTTAGAAAATTTCACTGTCGTGTTTTTAGACCAAACCTACTGCCAAAATCAGGATAACAGTCAAAAATGCTATAATAAAAAAGGCACTAAAAACATTAAAATACAACCAACAATAAGATTATCCTTAAATGCACTTGGAGTGCAAGCAATTAATGGAAAATCATTTGTATCATTCTTAGATAATACAAAAACCTTTGAAATGATGAAATTTATGGTAACTATCACCATTCAAAATATTGAAAATGAAAAATTAAAGTCTAAATTAGAAAAAATAATATATAATGAAGATTTAGAATTAGATAATATTTTAAATACTGTGAATATTGAAAAAAACTATGAAAAGCTATTATTAGCGTTAAAAATGTTATCTGAGAAAAGTAATGCCTTCAAAAAATTATTCGAAAGACTTCTGAAAAATCCTTTAAATTTCAAAACAAAATCTAATCAAGTACTTGAAAATCTTCAAAAAGCAATGTTATTATCCTATTTTATGGATAAAAACTTACAACATCAATTAATAATGGAAAAACCAATAGCAGTAATCTTAGATAATTATAGTGTCCATCATGCAATCGTTTTTACAGAACTATGCAATATTTTAAATATGGATCTAATTCATTTACCTCCTTATTCTCCAAAATATAATCCAATAGAACAAGTTTGGAGAACAATAAAAGCCAAAATCTCAAGAAAATTTATAACAAGCATCGAACAACTAAAATTTATCTTTAAAAACGAATTTGACCAAGTAATTGATAATGAAAGTTATTGGAAAAATTGGCTCTGGAAGTTCCTATAATCTTTTATAATTTTCAGTGTCGGGAACTATATATAGAAAAAATATTGCATTTCTAAATATCATCCTTTTAAGACAAAATCTAGATGAGAATTTAGTTTATAATAACATATCCCATTTAATAAACTAAACATAATTTAAATATCCGCCGTGAAATAATCCCTATGTTTATTTAAGTAGTAGTTAATGAAAATGAATCCTATTATTGAACCTAAAGACATTCCGCAAACCAGACCCCAATATACTCCGACGGCACCTAAACCCAAAATGAATGCAAAAACTCCCGCAAAGATCACTTCAAGCAAAAATGACCTTAGGACCGTCAGCAAAAGTGACAGTGTTCCTTTTCCCATGGACTGGAAGATGTTTCCGGCAATTACACCAAATGGCATAAAGAGCAAAAAGAAACATAAAATCCTCAATGCCTCAACAACTTTAGGTGCTAAAACGGAACTGTCGGCAGAATATGAGAATATGAATGAGAGCGGGTCTGCGAATATAAAAAGGAATGCACAGACAATAACTGATGAAATCATTCCAAGTTTTACACCGTAGTTCAGTGCTGTTTTGAGATTTTCAAAGTTTCTTGCACCGTAAGCGGCCCCTGCAACAGTCAATGCGGCCACACCGATACCTATCATTGGTGAAATTCCTATTGCCACCAGTCTCCATGTTGCAGTATATGCCGCAACGGCAAGGGTTCCCGAGAGAACTGTAAGCCAGTAGTTCATAAGAATTGATACGAATGATATGATGAACTGCTCGAGGCTTGCCGGAATACCTACAACAAGAATATCCTTGTATATGGTGAAATTTCTCTTGTATTCGCTCATCTTGACTTCAAGAAAGCTGTCCCTTTTAACAAACATCCAGTACATCATTAAAATCATAGGGATTGTACCTGAAATGACTGTCGCTATTGCAGCACCGGTGACTCCCCATCCGATTACATAGATGAATATCGGGTCTAAAATCATGTTGATGAGTGCTGTAAACATCAAAGGATATGATGCCCTTCTGATTTCGCCCTGGGATCTGAAGATGGCCGCCATCATAGCCGGAAGAAAGACTGAAAAGATTCCTCCGATGACTATTGTTCCATAGGCCATTGTCTCGTTTATGACCTCACCTGCACCCATCATCATCAGTAACGGCCTTAAGACAAAAAGAATTATGATTGTTGTTATAATTGTAACAATAATGCTCAGCATTATTGAGTGTATTGCACTGTTTCCGGCTGCTTCGTAGTCTTCAGCACCGATGCATCGTGCAATCAGACTGTTTGAACCTGCACCCAAACCGTTTGCAAATCCGACAAGAGCCAAAAATATAGGTGTCACAAATCCGACAGCCGCAAGAGGATGAGGTCCCAATCCTGCAACCCAAATACCATCGATAATGTTGTTGAGCATCATGAACAAGTTTGATATAATGATAGGTAAAGCCAACTTGTTTATTGCCTTTTTCGGATGGTTAACAATCAAGTCTATTTCTTCTGTTTTGCTTGAGCCCATTTTTTCACCTTACGATGTGCTGACCTGGATTTATGAAATCATCTAAAAATTCCAAAAAGCCTTCATTTTCAATTTCATCAAGAGTTATGAATTCATAAGTGTTAATAATTGTTTTCTTGAGGTTCTTGCCAACCTTGATAAGTCCAATATGCTCCTGCGTAAAGATGTATTCGACCAGCTGACGGGCATTCCTGAATTCCCTTTTTTGGGTGTGAACAAGAAAATCGCCTTGTATATAACAGTTTTCACGGCCGTACTTGGCAGCGAAATTTTCACAGGCCTTGTTGAAGAATACCTTAGGACCTACATTGACCTTGATGTCATTTAGCTTTGATGAAGCCATTTCAAGCAAAATAACGCCTGTCAGTATCTCATCGCTCCAGTAATCCGCCTTGAATACGTTGAATTCCTCCTCGTTCATCTTGCGCTCCAGGGCTTCGCACGTTTTTTTAAGCTGAGGGTGAAGGGTATCCAAAGGCATGTCAGGAATATTGAATCTAACTGCAATCAGATCGCTGTTTCTTTTTGAAAATTCGTTTAGAATATCTTCCTTTTCAATATTTCTTTCAAGCGGATAGAAATAGTCCTTTTTGTTGTCTGAGAATATATAGTTTCGTGCGGACTGCATGAATTCGGCCATCTTGTTCAATCTAAGTGCCGCTGCAACATTGCGGTTCATGTCAGTAGGATCTATGACGATTAAAGGGTCGCCTTCAAACAATCGTGAGGTATTGTAATTTTTCAAATCGATGGACTGGCCGTATTTCCAGTTGATTGCCTCTTTTAAGGTATTTTCAAAATTGCCGTAATTGATGATTAGAAGCTCGCAGAGATATCCTGCAAATCCTCCGACCTTAAACTCTGAGCCGTATGTTCCGGTCATTGCCATGAAACGCTTCAAGAGAAGAACCTCATCTTCCTGCTCTTTTGTTAAGTTGGATTTGACATAACGTGTGTGCAGAATGGTTCTGTCGACTGCAGATTTAAGCTCGCTTCCATCATTTATGGCATAGCACGGCACTATATCGACTTCACATCCCTCAATGTCGGTTGTAACATATGGATGTGATGCGAAGTGATGCTCAGGTGCTGATTCGAACTTCTTGCAGCATTCATGAGCCAATTCAAGACCTGTTTCCTTTAAATATTGCTTGTCAGTGTCTAAAGGAAAAGCGATGAATATGTCGATGTCTGACTTTCCTTTAAGAGCAGTGTTTTTTGCAACTGATCCCACCAATGTTACCTTTGCATCAATATTGCCGTCGTCGCAAAGCTTTTGGAGGAAATTCATTAATCTAGATGACACATCATCAATGTGCTGTTTTTCTTCCTTTGTCGGTTTGATGTCTTTTAATATTGGCCCATAATCCATATTATCACAGTTCAAATATCTCTAAATCTTCATAGATTGGTCCATGAGGTGTCAGTGTGGATTTCTTAAGGACAATTTTATCCACATCCATCTCTCCAATCTCAATTTCTTTAAAGCTTTCAATGGCTGATTTGACCTGGTCTTTTCCCTTTGCGGACCTCATGCGCCCAATGGTCAGGTGTGTTGAGAACTTCCGGTCCTTGTCAAAGCCCATTTGGACAAATTCCTTGTCAAGCTCGTCATGGAGCTTCCTTACAAATCCGTCATTTTCAAGGCCAAGCCAGATGACCTTGATTCGTTTTGTGTTTGGAAAAGCTCCGCAGCCTTTGATGTTTACCTTAAATGTGTCAAATTCACTGACAACAGAAGCGATCTTTTCTGAAAGCAGTCCAATGCCTTCGGTGTCGATGTCTCCGAAGAACTTGAGTGTCAGATGAAGGTTTTCAAGTTCCACATATTTGATGTTGGCGTCAATCTGCTTGAATTCCTTGATTACCTTATAAATTTTTAATTTAATCTCTTCTGGCACTTCAATGGCTAAAAATGCTCTAACTTGTGTCATAATGCACCTATTGTTCAATGATTGTCTCATCAATCGCTATTCCGAAGTGACGTGCATGCTCTTCAACATAAACCTTGACCTTATCTCCAGGTTTGATGTCAGCTACAGACAGAGGCTCGTCGTTTTCATCGACTATCCTGATTGTTTCTGCATTCTGAAGCAATGTGCGAATTGTGTTTCCTTCATATTCAGCTTCAATCAATATCAACGGACGTCTTTCGATTTTGCTTCTTCCGACATATGCTGTTCTTGTCTCACCTTCGGTGTTGACAATCAGCACCTCATCGCCTGCAACAAGCTCTGAGAGGTATCTTGTCTTGTTTCCAGGCACCATAACATATGCCTGTACAGGACCGGCATTGACTCTGAAAGGCCTTGAAGCGACATATTCGCTTTCCAAACTTTCAGAATGAACCAGAAACATTGATTTTGAATATGAACCGATAAGCATTCCTTCGCCAGGCTTCATCATATCTGTTGTATCGACACATACCCTGTCTCCTGAGCCAAGGGGCTTAACGTTGGTTACTGTCGCTATTTTCAAATCATATTTTACCTGTGATGCCTTAACAACTTCTTCGGCTATCTTTTTGGTTTGGTTGAAGTCATTGGCTTCAAAGAGAACACCGTCGGTTCCGTGCTCCAATGTCTCAAGTGCAACACGGGCACCGTCAAGGTCACGCACTGCAGCTATGATTTCAACATCTTCCTTTTGCAAATCAGCAATGATATTTTCAAGAGGGATGATTGTCCAGTCGGTTCCCACAAGAATTATGTAATCCACTATCGGACCTAACTTTACAGCCAACTGCTCATGTGCCTTGTCTGTTATCTTTATATATCCGCAAACGGTTTTTCCTTCACTTTTTGCCTTTTTGGCATTTGCAATGTCAGCTGAATCTGAAAAGTCATCATTGAGCTCCAAAAAGCCATCGCCTTCACCGTTTATGCCGACAAGATATATGTCTGCATCATCAGTGTTTGCAATGATTTTAACGTTGCCGAGCTTTCTGATGTTTTCTATATCGTCAAAGTCAAGCACATGGTCGATTCCTGATTCAAGTGCTGTGGTAATCATTTCCTTTTTGTCTTCCCACAGCTCATCGGGAGTGCTGATCCATGCGAATTTGTTTTGCATCAAATCACCTATTTCAAGAATTCCAATGCTTCATCAACATCCAAATCATGATGAACTACTTCAGATATTGCTCTTGTGATTTTTCCTGGGTTTTCAGCCTGGAAAAGGTTACGTCCAAATGCAACACCTGCTCCACCGACTTCAAGAGAATCTTTTACCATCTGCAGTAATTCTTCATCGGTTTCTACTTTTGGACCTCCTGCAATTACGACAGGCACAATTGCTCCTTCAACGACTTCCTTGAATGAGTCCGGATCACCAGTGTAGTTGGTTTTGACAATGTCCACACCAAGTTCTGAACCTACACGTGCTGCATGCTTTACGAATTCAACATCGTGCTCATTTTCAACCTTTTGGCCACGTGGGTACATCATTGCAAGTAAAGGCATTCCCCAGTAGTCGCAGGTTTCAGCGATTTGGCCCAATTCCTGAAGCATTTGGCTTTCGGTTTCAGAACCGAGATTAACGTGAATGGACACTGCATCTGCACCAAGCTGGATTGCCTTTTCAACGCTTGTTACAGTTACCTTGTCATTTGGGTCCGGTGCAAGGGAGGTACTTGCTGACAAGTGCACGATTAATCCAATATCCTTACCATAGCCTCTGTGTCCTTGCTGTACGATTCCTTTGTGCATCAGGATTGCATCTGCTCCACCTTGGGAGATTTCTTCAACTGTTTCGTCCATGTCGATAATTCCTGGAATCGGACCGCTTGATACACCATGGTCCATCGGTGCGATAACGGTTCTTCCAGTATTTCTGTTAATGATTCTTTCTAAACGAATCTTTTTACCTATCATTATCTAACCTCATATTAACTTATGAATTATATTTCTCTTAATTATGATATATAATAGTTATGTACAGATAATTATAATAAATAAATGAATTTTACACATCGATTAAAATAACTAACTTGAAATTAAACATTTAAGCAAATTTAAAAATTTTAATGTTAAAGTCTATCCGTTAATCCAACTAAAAGTATACAACAAATTATAAGCGAAAATCAAAATTTATTTGAAATAATAATATTTCAAAGTAAAATCAATATTTATGTTAAAAAATAATTTTACGAGCTTAAATCAATATATAAGTCACAAATTAGCAAGATATAAATAATTTAAACTATTAAACTCACCAATATGAAAATCGAAGATATTAAAGAAAATTATTATTTTGAAACATTGACTGCAGAACATGATTTAAGCGATTTTGATTGCGGCGATGAAGACCTAAATGATTTTTTAAAGAATGATGCACTAGCACAACAAAAAGAAAAACTAAATGTTACCAAATTAGTAATGTATAATGGAGACATTATTGGATTTGCATCTTTATTAACAGACACATTAAAGTTGAAAAATATTAAAGATGAAAATTTAAGATTGAAAATTAAAGGGAAATTAAACATCAATTCGAATAAAAGAGGAATATCTGCAGTGAAAATTGGAAGACTTGCTATCAATAGAAAATATTCAAATAAAGGATTAGGCAGCCATATTCTAAGAAGCATATTGAATAATTTGAAAAAAATTTCTGAAAATAAGGTTGGTTTTCGTTTTATAATAATTGAAGGGTATGCTAAAGCATTTAACTTCTATGTTGTGAGAAATGGTTTTGAATATCTTAAAAAAGATGAAAAATCAATTAAAAATATTGATTTTATAATGAACAGAGACCCTACTAAAACATTTTATTTATATCTTGATTTAGAAAAAATATAAAAAGTTAGAAAGGAACAAATCTCTGTTCTTTCATTTTTTTACTTAATTCTTTCTGTTTTTCAGTAGGGGGATCAAGCATATGATTTAAAAATTCTGTAGCTTCATCACCTTCCAAAACAGGAGTATCACCAATAGGTTTTGCCATAATAATTTCCTCCACAAATTTTATATTAAATGGAACTTTTAAAACCTTTTAATCTCAAAGAAACTAATTTATTTTTCAAATGAATAAAAAAATATTCTGTTTTGACATCTTAAACAAAATGTCAAT
>NZ_CAMVPN010000003.1 GCF_947169325.1 uncultured Methanobrevibacter sp.
TGGATTCAACTATGATTCCAACTGCTATTTGATTGATAAGAAAATCTTGGTTGACACAGGTGCAGGCCATAACAGGGACTATCTCTTTTCCAAACTCCGCGAAAACGGAGTCGAGCCTGAAGACATTGAATTGATAGTCAATACACACTGTCATTTCGATCATATCGGAGGAAATCATTTTTTCCCTAATGCAAAAATTGCAGTTCACAGGCTTGATGCGATTTCAATCAGAAATGAGGATACTCTTGGAACATCAATGTCTGCCTTTGAAGGCGCTGACAATTCCAGGGTAGACATTGAACTTGAAGACGGCGATGAGATTGAAGATTTCAGGGTAATACACACTCCGGGCCATACCAGTGGTGGAATATGTCTGTGGGATGGTGAAAACCTAATCAGCGGAGATACTATCTTCGCCGGTGGTGGTGTCGGAAGGATGGATATCGGAGGTGACTACAGCGACATGAAAAGCAGCGTTGAAAAGCTGATGGAATTGGATGTCAAAAACATCTATCCTGGTCACGGTCCGATAGTGGAAAATAATGGAAAAGACCATATAAGATTGTCTTATTCCTATCTATAATTTCTCTAATTTTTTTGATACCTTTTGAATGTGGCCTCTTTTTACAAGCAGGGAAACCTTTTCCCCACGGCTTATGATGTTGTTGGCTTGTGGGATTACCAATTTCCCGTTATCGTAAGTGGCGATAATGATGTATTCCTTGGTTGGTGAGATGTCCTTAAATCGTTTTCCGACAACCTTGTCATTTGTTATTGTCATTTCAATGATTTCAGCGTCACCTTCACCGAGGGTTGTTAGCTTTGATACTCTTGGGTTGGTAACATATTGCGCCAGATCTCTTGCTGCGCTGATTTCAGGACTGATTACTCTGTCAATTCCAACTTCTTTGAACGCTTCCTCGTGATCAGGATTACTTACACGTGCGATAATGGTGTCAACATCATATTTTCTAACCAGAATGCATGAAAGCAGGTTAGCTTCGTCATTTCCGGTAGTTGCTATGAAATATTTTGCATCTTCAATATCTACTTCTTCAAGCAATTTGGAACTGGTTCCATTTCCGCAAATAACTAGTGCATCAAGGTCGGATGCAATTTCAGCACATAATGTTTCGTCGTTTTCAATTAATGTAATGTCAAATCCTTCTTCAATCAATAAATTTGCTAGGGAAAGTCCAACACGACCTCCTCCCATAATAATCGCATACATTAAATCGCCTCACTAACAATGAATAATCAATATTTATTTTTTAATAATATAAATCTATCTTCTGAAAATCTCGAAAAATGCTCTTAGTGTAATGAGCACAGGATATATTTCCAGCCTTCCTGTCCACATGTCGAACATGCTGATTATTTTAAGGACAGGATTTAGGGTGTGGTTGATGATTCCAAGCTCCAGACCGTTGTTTCCCTGAAGGGACATAGCTGCAAACAGGCTTCTGAACGGGTCATAGCCGAACAGGCAGAACATTGCCCAGGTGAACATGATGAACATCAGGTACAGTGTGATGAAGTTTCCGGATTGGGATATTGCCTTTTCAGGAATCTTGTGTCCTCTAAGTTTTATTGGCACAACCCTTCCTTCCGGAGACATGATTTCTCTGATATGCCTGTAAATTCCTTTAAAGAAGGTAATCATCCTGACAAGCTTAATTGCACCTACTGTGGATCCGTTGGAACCTCCAGTCAGCATCAGGCACATTATGCAGATTATCACGAATGGCGGCCAGTTCGCCATTACCATCGGTGATGCAACGCTCGCTCCTGTTGTTGTAATCGCTGAAGTTATTGTAAACAGCAGGTCGATAGGAACGATATTTGAGATGAAATAAAGCATCAGTGTAACGAATGCGATTACGCAGATGATGATTTTAAATTGCAGGTCTTCAATCAGGGATTTTCCTTTTGTCCTTATGACCTTATAATGGACTAAAAAGCTTGTTGCACCTAGAATCATCAGGACAATTGAAATGAAATAGATTAAATCATCCTGATAGAATCCCATATTGGCGTTTTTGATGCCCATTCCTCCGGTTGAGACAATGTGGAATGTGTTGCAGATGGAATCAAAAGCAGGCATTCCTGCAAGCATATAGAGGATTATTCCTGCAACGGTATAGATTACATAGATTTCCAAAGTCTTTTTAAGGGTTGTCTTGACACTTGGTTTAATGCGCTCATCTCTTGCTTCGGAGTGATAGAGTTTTGATGATACTGACCCTGGTTTTGTCAAAACCCCGATGACCATGACGACAACTCCCAAACCACCAATCCACTGTTCCAAAGCTCTGAAAAATAATATGCTGTGTGGCAATATTTCAACATCTTCAAACATGGTTATTCCGGTTCCGGTCAATGCTGACATGCTTTCAAAAACAGCATCGATTGGAGGCATATGAGTTGCAAGCATAAAGACAAGGCCTCCAATAAAACTGGCCCACAGCCATGCAAAGGATGAAATCATCATCCCGTGCTTGAGCCTCATTTTTTTATAAGTGGAATTTTCAAAATACTTTAAGAAAAAACATCCAAGCAGCACGGAAATCGTCGCAGGGATAACAAAACTGATGATATCAAACTCAAAATAAATCAGATCAAAAATCAGAGGAACCAGGCACATCACTCCAATTCCTATCATGATTAATCCGGAGTTTTTTGCAACAATAAGCAAATCAGTTTTGGTTATATATCTCATTAATCTAATAATTTGGACAAATATCTATATAAATTTTTAAGTATTATGAATTAGATAGGTAATATTGAAGATGATAATATGGACCGTAAGACAATATTGTTATTGGGCGTAAGTGTTCTTATTTTGGTCGTAATGCTGTGGTTTGTAGGTATCGATCAGGTAATATCTGCTTTGAAAATGGCGAATCCTGTTATAATTGCATTGGCTATAGCTACTCAGGTTTTCACTTACTTTTTATACACTTTGAGATGGCAAATTCTAAATAGGCTGACCGATATGGACATTGGATTTAAAAAGTTGCTTCCAATGGTTTTAGTGGGTCTGGCCGTCAATAACATCACTCCATCCGGACGTGGCGGGGGAGAGCCTGTAAGAGCATATCTGCTGTCCCAATCAAACGACAATTATCATTTTGAAGATGCATTCGCAACCGTTGTTGCCGACAGGGCTTTGGATACATTTCCTTTCGTCGTGCTTGCGGCAATCACAATCGCTTCCATGACTCTTTTCTTTGATTTTGACTTATGGCTGATTGTCGTGATGGTTTTGGCAGTAATTGTAATCGTGGCAATACTGATAATGCTTATCTACATGTGCATCAATCCAGGATTTGGTCATAGGGTTGACGGTTGGATTATATGTCTTGTCAGACGCTTTTACAAGAAAAATTCCGAAAGTCTGGAAAACAGGATACATGAAGCCATATTCGGTTTTCAAGAGACCATGAAATTATTAATCTCAAACAAAAGGGGTCTGGCCATTACATTGACATTATCATTTATAATTTGGATTTTTGAAATTGTAAGGGTTTATCTGGTATTTTTGGCTTTTGGAGCTAATGTTAATCTTATCGTAATTGGTGAAGTGTTTATTGTAGCCTGTTTGGTTGGAATGATTCCTCTTCTTCCTGGTGGTCTCGGCGCCATTGACGGTTTGATGATTGTATTTTATTCAGCAGCAGGAATTTCAGCTTCAATAAGTGCTGCAGCAACAGTCGTTGAAAGATTGATTTCATTTTGGATGACTACCATAATTGGTATGGTGCTGATGCCTTACTACGGGTCTGACGTTTTAGCTAAAATTTCATCCAGTTCTCCCGAAGAGCTTAAGGAAGGCGAAGCTGAAAGCGAAGATTGATATTTTTATATTTTTCAGCCGGTCAATGTGATTTAATTTAGCCACATTGACATTAACGTTTGCGTTCTGCGATTTTGGTCATGTTTTTCTTTGGGGATATATATCCTAATCTTTTTTTGGATTTGTTTTTGGAAATGCCGGTCGTTAATGTGGTTTGGCATTGACATTGGGGTTTTCAAATCGCTGCCGTTAATGTCGATTTGTAGTTTAACAGGCGGTTTTGACATTAACGTTTGCGTTTTGCGATTTTTGTCATGATTTGGTTTTAAAACGTCATCGTTAATGTGGTTTGACATTGACATTTGGGTTTTCAAATCGTTGCCGTTAATGTCATTTGATTGATTTCAAACGATTTGAATTAAATAGAAAACTTTATTTTAATAATGAAATATATCTTTAAATGTTATAGAAATTAGTTTAATTAATAGTTTTTTTAATCTAATTTTTAACGAAATTAATGGTGAAAAAATGGAAATCAATGGTGTAAAAATACAAGAAACCTTTGCTGAAGGTTTTGGAATTAAAGTATCTAGATTGATTATTACTGCAGCTACTAAACATTTAGCTAAAATTGCAGCTACTGAAGCTACAGGATTTGCTACTTCAGTTATCGGATGTCCTGCAGAAGCAGGTATTGACCAATATGTTCCTCCAACTGAAACTCCAGATGGAAGACCTGGTTACGCAATCATGATTTGCCACATGTCTAAAAAATCTTTAGGCGGACAAATTATGGATAGGATTGGACAATGTGTTTTAACTGCTCCTACTGCAGCAGCATTCAATGCTCTTGAAAGTGAAGAATCCTTCCCAACCGGAAAACAACTCAAATTCTTCGGTGACGGATACGAAACAGAAAAAGAAGTAAACGGCAAAAAAATGCATGTAATTCCTATTATGTCCGGTGACTTCTTAGTGGAAGATGAAATGGGATGTAAAGATGGAGTAGCTGGTGGAAACTTCTTCATCATGGCTGACAGTCAAATGGCTTCCATTGTTGCTGCTGAAGCAGCTGTTGACGCTATTCACGCTGTTGCTGGTGTAATTACTCCGTTCTCTGGTGGTATGGTTGCATCTGGTTCCAAAACAGGTTCCAAATACTCTTTCATGAGTGCATCTACCAACGAAAAAGAATGTGTAACTTTAAAAGATCAAGTAGAAACTGAATTGCCAGAAAACGTATTCGGAAATATGGAAATCGTTATTGATGGTGTAGATGAAGAATCCGTTAAAGCTGCTATGAAAGCAGGTATTGAAGCTGCTTGTCAAGTACCTGGTGTTCTTGAAATCGGCGCAGGTAACTACGGTGGAAGCTTAGGTCCTTACCAAATCCACTTACAAGACTTATTCTAGAGAGTTTCACTCTCTCACTTTCTTTTTTTGATAAAACTTGATTATTTGATATTTTTCTTTGTTATCTCAGCCACTTCTTTTTTGGTCAAGTTTATTCCGAGTATCTCTTCGTGCTTTTCCAATTCATCAATCAGTTTACGGAATGTGGCACGGTCAGGGCCTGAAATGATATGGGAATGGGTATTGTTCACGATCCTATACAGATTTTCGATGGCTTCCTTTTGGTCTGTGTTCTTTTCAAGATAATCCCTAAATTGCTTGCCGTCTTTAATGTCCATCGTATTTATCCTTCGTGTCAAGGGGGTTTCGATTCCAGGCAAGTGGTATTGTATGTTTTCCAGATTGCATCCATGTTTGCTGATTATTTTAAATTCGTCATAAAGTTCATCTACAGTATGCCTGACGGTCAATTTCAGGATATGTGGTCTTGTTGATTCGAAATAGAGGTCTTTTCCTCCAATCAATTCCGGAGACACGATTTTATCCGCACCTGCCTTTCTGAGCCTTGAGTAGTTTTCCTCTTTGCTGGCTCTTGATACAATCCATGCGTCGGGATTGCTTTCACGGATTGTTAAAACTATAAACAGATTGGTAACGTCATCTCCTGTGCTTATTATCACGCTTCTGCATTTTTCACCTGCCAGCTTTGAAATCAAGTCGTCTTCAGTAGCGTCTTTGTGTATTGTGACTACTGAATCGCTGTCCTCAATCTCTTCAAGTAGCTCTTCATTCTTTTCAAACAATATGACGTTCTGATTTCTTTTGGTCAGCTCTTCAAAGACCACTTTTCCAACCCTTCCGTAACCGCAAAGAATATAATAATCATCCATATTTTCAATTGCCTTCATTTTCATAGCTCCTTTTGAATATTCTCTCATTTTTTCCTGGAAATTTGTTATAATAATGTTAAATACATAGGCAAGCAGTGCAACTCCTCCCAATGCAAGTGTTGTTGCAAATATCTTTTGAATTCCGGTGGTTGGGGTAAAGTCTCCATATCCTACCGTTGCCATGGTAATTACCGAATAATAAATTGAATCAATCAGATTTAAACCCATTATAAAATAAGAACCTACAATTCCATAAATAAATAAGGCGACAATCAGTATTATGCCTGTTGTAACATATTTTGTAGGCAATGTCTTTAGAAGTTTTATGGTAATCTTTCTCATATGTATTTCCCTTAAATTAAGATAATTATATTTATTTTAAATACTCATATTTTAACTTAAAGGTGATTTTGTGGACCCGATAGATATGATGGTAACTGATTATAATTGTGAATATTTAGGTTTATCCCGCTTATGCTTGATGGAATCTGCCGGAAAGTCTCTGGCAGAAGAGGTGGGTAAGATTGCAGTCTATACATTCTCAAAACCTGTCAAGGTTGTAATTTTTACTGGCTCCGGCGGAAACGGAGGGGACGGCTTTGTTGCAGCACGCTATCTTTTAAACAGAGGCTATGATGTTGACATCTACATGCTGAAGGAGAATATTCACTCGGCCGAGGCCCGCACAAACTTTGAGATACTGATGAACATGATTCCCCGTCTGTCCCGCCTGAACGTTTACAGTCTAAAGACATTGGATGACATTAACGGTTGCGAAGTTGCAAAAAGCCATGATTCAGAGTTCATCATTGTCGACGGGCTTCTGGGAACAGGAATCAGGGGAAGTCTCCAGACCAACATCCGAAGGGCCATCGAAATCATAAACGACTCCAAAGGAATCAAAATCAGTGTTGACGTGCCGTCAGGAATGGATCCTCTGACAGGTAATGTGGATGACTTGGCTGTTGTTCCGGATTATACAATCAGCTTTCACAAAATCAAGACTGGAGTTAGAAACGCCGAAGAGGAAGTAGTAGGGGGACTTGTAACTGCAGACATTGGAATTCCGATTGAAGCGGAATACTTTATAAGTTACGGTGATTTTTTAAGGATTAAGAACAGAAGCGAGGATTCGCATAAGGGAAACAACGGCAGGATTTTAGTTGTTGGGGGAAGCAAGGACTATTCAGGCGCTCCAGCTATTGCAGGAATGGCTGCAATCGGTGCAGGTGCAGACCTGGTTTATGTTGCCGCTCCCGAAAAGGCGGCTGAGGCCATCAAGTCAACCTCTCCGGATTTAATTGTAAAATCCCTTGAGGGAGATAAGCTGACATTGGTGCATTTGGATGAAATTTTTGAATTGTCTGAGAAAGTGGATGCGGTTTTAGTCGGTCCGGGCTCAGGAATTGATGAGGAAACCTCAAAGCTCTTCAATGTGCTGGCTGCAAAAATCAAAAAACCTGTGGTATTTGATGCGGATGCCCTAAAGCAGGTTGAAATGTCATTGGTTAAAAACCGTGAAGATATTATACTGACTCCACATATTTTCGAGTTCAAATCATTCTTCAACGTTTCTGATGACTTGAAACTGGACATCGCTTCCTATGATTTCGCCAAGGTCGATGAAAACGTAACCGAGTTTCAAAAAATCACTCGCCGGATTAAGGGTTCGGTGATTGTCAAAGGCCACTATGACCTGATTTTGTCAGGCACCAAATTCAGAATCAACAAGTCCGGCAATGCCGGAATGACTGTTGGAGGCACCGGTGATGCGCTTGCAGGAATAGCTGCAGGTTTGCTCTCACAGGGTCTAAGTGCATTTGATTCTTCATGTCTTGCGGCATTCATCAACGGCCTTGCAGGCGATGAAGCATTTAATGAGAAAGGAAACGGCTTTTCAGCAACAGATTTGGTTTCATACATCGGCAGTGTGATTAAAGATGGATTATGTTAAGGGGATTTTCAGGGCAAGGCCGAACAGGTTCATTGCAGAAGTTGAAGTGGAGGGCGAATTGGAAATAGCGCATGTGCCGAATACCGGACGCTGCAAAGAGCTTCTCATTGACGGTGCTGCGGTTTGGCTAAAGCCATCCGACAATCCGAACAGAAAGACAAAATATTCTCTGCATTTCGTTGAAAACAAGGGGGTGCTGGTATCACTTTACTCCCAGCAGGCCAACAGCATTGTATATGATGCAATCATTGACGGCAAAATAAAGGAGCTTGCAGGCTATGATTTTCACCAAAGGGAAAAGACAGTTGAAAACTCCCGCATAGACATATACCTGGCAAACCGTGAAGACAACTGCTGCGGAATGAACTTTTTAACCGAACCCTGCTATGTTGAAGTCAAAGGAGTCACACTGATAGTTGACGGTGAGGCCAGATTTCCGGATGCTCCGACAGAGAGGGGTGCAAAACACATGAAAGAACTGATTAAGCTTAAAAAGGATGGAAACCGCTGTGCGGTGTTTTTCCTAATTCAGCATCCTGCAGGAAAGTTCTTCAGGCCGAACTGGGAAAACGACCCTAATTTCTCAAAAACATTAAATGAAGCACATGAAGCGGGCGTTGAAATACTTGTATATCGCTGCGATAACCGGTTGGATGGAATTGAATTGATTGCTGAACCTTTGGACTTTGATTTGAATCCTCCCGAAGCAGATTAGAATCTTGAAAAAATTGTCAGTCATTAGTTTTTTAATTTGTCTACATTAAATATATAAGTCATATTTGAGTTAAATTATTAATATCAATAAATATTGATTTTTGGAGATTTTTCTAATGGATTTGAATAGTGAAAAATATTGGGAAACCAGATTCCAGACAGACTGGAAATCAAGGCATGGTGTAGAACAGACTGTATTGCACTATGAAACAATAGTGGAGCATTTGCCGGAGTATATCATAGAATCAATCAGGCAAAACTCATACACGATTTGCGATATGGGTTGTGGTTTGGGCGAAGGAGTGGTGGAACTTCAAAAAACATTTTCCTCTTCCACAGTTTTTGGAATTGATTTCTCCCAAACTGCCGTTGATGAGGCAAATGAGAAATACGGCTCAGAAAGCCGCAAGTTTATCAAGGGCGACATTCTCAACAATGATAAATATTTTGACGTTATTGTTCTTTCACATGTCATAGAACACTTTAAAAATCCATTTGAAATTCTAAAATCCCTTTCACATTATTCCAAATATCTTATTGTTGCAGTCCCATTTAGGGAGAAAAACATGTGCGATGAACATGAATTCAGATTCGTCTACTCTTCATTTCCCCTTAAAATCGACAACAAATCTTTAATGTTTTATAAGGAAATTCCGCCAATGTTTTTTGAAGCGGGCAATTACACTGTACAGGAACAGATGCTTGTTGTTTATGCAAATGAGGAGTTATCCGGGGGCCACACTCTTGCAAATTTCCATTCATATTATGATGAAAAGCTTGAGTTGGATGCAACAATAAAGAAACTCAAAAAATTCGAGTCAAAACTGAAAAAAACCAATTCCAAATTAAAAAAGGAAAATAATCATTTCAAATCAACCAAAGCCTATAAATTTTGGCAAGTCTATGCCAATTTGAAGAAAAAGCTCTTCTGATTATTTTGAAATTTCAATTTGGCTTAAAGTCTCTCCGATAGCGTCGTTAATGACTAAGCTTGCAATATTGTCATATTGCGTTTCGCTTTTGTTTATCAAAACAAGATTTTTGCCGTTGAAGTAATTAATCAGTCCTGCTGCAGGATACACCACAAGTGAAGTCCCGCCAATGATTAACGTTTCCGCATTGGAGATGTAATCGATTGCAAAGCTTAACACGGCATTGTTCAACGGCTCTTCATAAAGCACCACATCAGGCTTCACGATTCCGCCGCATTCACACCTTGGAATGCCGTCACTTTCTAAAATGTAATCTAAACCGTATTCCTTACCGCAGATCTGGCAATAGTTTCTGTGAATGGATCCGTGAAGTTCTAAAACTTCTCTGCTTCCAGCCTTCTGATGAAGTCCGTCGATGTTTTGTGTTATAACTGCTTTTAATTTGCCTGCCTTTTCAAGATTTGCCAGTGCAATATGCGCAGGATTTGGCTCTGCATCCTTGAAAACTAATGTGTCCTTATAATACTCGAAGAATTCTTCGGTATGGTCCAAATAGTAACTGTGTGAAACAAGGTTTTCAGGTGTGTCTCCATATTTTTCCAGACTCTTGAAGATTCCGCTTTCAGAGCGAAAATCCGGAATTCCACTTTCTGTTGACACGCCTGCCCCTCCGAAAAACACGATGTTGTCGGAAGAGTCAATTATTTCCTGCAGTTGGTTGATTTTAGACATGATATTGTTTATGTAACTGTTTCGTATTTATTTTTTTCCAAGTCAAAATTGTTTTCTCAATGTAAAATTGCTTAAATCTTATTAAATTAATTTTAAAGCATTAAATTGCTCTAAAAGATAACATAATACTTTATATTAAATGGAAACATAATATAATGTGTTCACTAGATTATCGCGATGTCTATTGATGCAAATTAAAGAGGTGGTTATTATTCCTGCAAAAAATCAGGAATTCGACTCACTTCTCAAATTGTCTTCAAGAGCATTTTTAAATGCCTTGATGCGCATAACTGGAGAAAAACCTGGAATTATAGAAGTTCTCCATCAGGATGTGTTGACTTCACGGTTAAAAAGAGGGATTCTTGATTTGCCGGTGTTGACACATCATGGGTTTTGTATTAGCTATGAATTTCATTCAATGCCTATTAATGACAAAACAGTGCTAAGAAATTACCAATATGCAATAGATTTGAGAGTGGATGTTGAGGTTCCTGTTAAACCACATTTCGTGTCTTTAGATGAGAACAAAACTCCAATTCCAATAGTTGAACTCTTTCCAGGTGTCTTTTCTAATCCGGAAGTAACTTTCTTAGCTGATATTGATGGGGAAAAATCTTTAAATAATATTAACGATAAATTAGAAAATCAAGTGGAATTGGATGATGATGACGCATATCATCTTGCATTAATGCCGTTTTTTCATCATGAAAAAAGTCGGGAAGAAGTATTGGAGTATATGTGTCAGTTCATTAACAAAATTGAAATATCTGAGGAGCATAAATACATAATTAAGCTTGTTCAGATATTATCTGTGAAGGCAATATTCACTGATGAAAAGCAAGAAGAATTTCTGGGAGTGATAAAAATGGAAAGTACTTACATTGATCGCTATGAAAGGAATCTAATCAACAAAGTTGTTGAAGATACTAAAAGAGATCTTGCGATGAAAATGAAAGCTGATGGTGTCAGTTCAGATTTCATTTTTAAATATTTTGGTTTAATATTGTAATTTTGGGATTTCATCCCATTTTTTTATTTTTTTAATATTATTTTAAATATTATTTTTTACATACTATTACTAAGTTGTTATTAAAATTTAGTGAGGAAAGCCATGGAGAATACTAATTCTAATTTGGATTGGATGGTTTACTGGTCACTTCCAAAGTATAATCCTAGAAACAGCCAGATTAGACTCATCAACCAGATTAATTTTGCAATCGGTGAAGGCTATAAAAATATCATTCTTGAAGCGGGAACGGGAATCGGCAAGTCCGCAATCGCAACCACCCTTGCCAATATGTATGAGGATTCCTATATTCTGACAATGACAAAGCAGCTTCAGGAGCAATATTTGGATGATTTTTCAGACATGCTTGTCGAAATCAAGGGCAAAGGAAATTATCCGTGCAATTACAATGGGTCCTGCGATTTTTGCATTAAGGATGAGTATAACTTAAGAAAATGCGATACCTGTCCTTTTAAATTAGCATTTAAGAGAGCCGTTGATGCTGAAAACGTCATCACCAACTATGATTTTCTCTATTACATGGGTGTCGCCAATCAAATGCTGGATTCAAGGGAGCTGCTGATTTTGGATGAGGCACATAATCTTGAACGCAAGATGCTGATGCTGTCCACGCACAGCATGAACCGTGAATACATTTCAACAAAGTTCGGTATTGACATATTTGAATCCCTGATGAACAATTCCGTTTCATATAACAGCTTAAAAAGGGATGCTCATCATTGGATTGAACTGTGTGATGATTTGGTCAAAGTCTGTAAGGAGCGCATCAGGGAAATCGATGGTGAGCATAAAAGAGACGTTCAGGTTACATTGGATGAATTTGAAGAGGATCCGTCCAAGTTTTCAAGTTCTGATTATATCGAAAAGCAGAGGCTGGAAACGGACATGAAGGCATTTGCAACAATCAGTCTGGGATTGGGTGCTGACGATTTGATTATCGATTTGCCTAATCGTGGTGATATCCTGGATGGCAAGATGGATATTTCAGCTGATTTTAAGCCGTTCTCGGTTTCAGATGATACACAAAACCTGCTTAAGTTAGGAAATGTTCGCATATTTCTGACAGGGACTCTCGGAAACATGGAGAAGTTCTGCCAGTGGAACAACATCAACGTTGAGGAGACTTACTATATCTATGAGAAATCTCCATTTGACGTTGCCAAAAGACCAATTTTTCCAGAATTCGTTGCAAGCATGAGTGGACAGACTCGTGGAATCCCCAATTGGAAAAATGAGAGAGCCATTAAAAAGATTAAAGAAATTCTAGATAAGCATAAACATGAAAAGGGAGTAATCCATACCTCAAGCAATGAACAGGCTTTCTGGCTAATTGAGAATTTAAAAGACTATCCGTTAATATTTGTCGGTGGTGAGGATAGAAACATCGTTTTAAAAGAATTTACTGAATCCAAAAAGAATTTTGTTCTAATAGGGGCTTCGATAAAGGACGGCGTTGACTTTAAAGGGGATCTGTGCAGATTTCAGATTATCTTTAAGGTTCCCTATCCTCAGCTGAATGAGCAGGTCAAATACAGAAAGGCTTTGGACAAGTCATGGTATTACTATCAGGCGGTAATGGCCATCATGCAGGCGTATGGTCGTGGAATACGTGATAATGATGACTGGTGTGTGATGTATATTATAGATTCTGATTTCATCAACCTGTTTGATTTCAACAGAAGCTTTTTCAATGAGTATTTCATTGAAGCTGTTCAAAAAAAGAAGTAAAGTGATAGCATTAAAGCTATCTGTTTAATTTTTGGAAATTTCTTGCTTGAAGACCGTGGTATTTAATCATACCTTCAACTTCACTCTGTTCGGTTTCCTTGTCTTCAAATGTAATCTGTTCAATGCTGTGTAAGCTGAATGGAGATTTTCTAACAATTGGATGGATTGAGCCTTTAAACACTTTCATCACGACTTCTCCGCTTACTCTTTCCTGCATTTTGTCAATTGCTTGGTCGAGGTCTTCTCTTAAAGGTTCCTGCCAGAGAGCTCTGTAGACCAAATCAGCATAAAGTGTAGACATGTATTCGGCAAATCTTAACTCATCAGTTGTTAGGACTAACTCTTCTAATGCTTGGTGTGCTGCAATTAATAATTTTGCACCAGGTGTTTCGTAGATTTCTCTGCTTTTAATACCAATCATTCTGTTTTCAATAGTGTCTACTCTGCCGATTCCATGGGATCCTGCAATTTCATTTGATTTTCTGATAATGTCGATTAAAGGCATCATTTCACCATTAATCGCTATAGGAATACCTTCTTCGAATTCGATAGATACTTTTTCAGGTTCATCTTTAGCATCTTCCCAAGAGGCAGTCCATTCGTAGATGTCTTCCGGAGGTTCGTTTGCAGGGTCTTCCAGAACGTCTCCTTCAATTGCTCTTCCCCATAGGTTTTCGTCAATACTGTAAATTTTATCATAACTTAACTCAATACCTTTAGATTCAGCATATGCTTTTTCTTCAGTTCTTGTCAAGTTCATTTCTCTGATTGGCGCAATGATATCTAAATCGGACATTGCATAGATAACTGCTTCAAATCTGAACTGGTCGTTTCCTTTTCCAGTACATCCATGTGCAATGGCAGTTGCTCCTTCTTTTTCAGCCACTTCTATAAGTTTTTGGGCAATTAATGGTCTTGCAAAAGCAGTACTTAATGGGTATCCTTCATATTCTGCATTTGCTTTGATTCCACGTGCGATGTATTCGTTTGCAAACTCTTCTTTGGCGTCTATGTTGTAGTGTTTTAATCCACCAATTTTAGCCGCACTGTTTTTTGCTTTTTCCATTTCTTCTTCGCCTTGTCCTACATCCACGCATGCAGTAATAACTTCTACATTATATTCTTCTTCTAATAATTTAACACATACAGAGGTGTCTAATCCGCCACTGAATGCTAAAAGTACTTTATCAGTCATTTAATCACCATAATTATTTTGATAAGAATGAAATTATCAAGAGATATTTATATTTTTAATAGTATTTAATGATTTTCGAAAAATAAGGGCAGAAGAAAACTCTTAATTGAGGGAATAATTGAGGTTGAAGTTATATGTGTTTTAAAAAGAAAACCTCAATTAAGAGTTATAAAGAGAAGAAAGTCTGAACTTTGTTCTCTTGATTATAATGTTGTATGTCATAGTATATAAAAGTTTAGGTATGCCTAAATTTTTACCAATAATTTCCTCTCTTCAACAAAATCAATCAGTCGGGAATATGTTGGGTTGTGCCTTAAAGTATCCTTGTTTCCGATGATGATGAGTTTCCTTTTGGCTCTTGTTATTGCAACATTCAGCCTTCTTAAATCACTTAAAAAACCGATGTTTCCGTTCTCATTGCTTCTCACAGTTGAGATAATGATGATTTCCTTTTCCCTTCCCTGAAATCCGTCGACGGTTTTAACCTCAACCGGAGTCCTGTCCTTGATGATTTTGACCTGATCGGCATATGGGCTTATGATTCCTATTTCATCTTCACTCAAACCGTCATTTAAATAATCATTAGCCAGTTCAACGGCAATGTCTGCTTCAAGCTCATTGACAATGGATTTTGAATCCTTCAGATGTCTTTCACCGACATTATCGACTGATGAGGTGTCAACAAAAAGCATTGCGTCTTCTTTTTTGTCTGATTTTATGATGTCGTTGATGGTAATGTCATCAACACTTGAATCGCTTTTAAGGCTGTTGTTGTAGAATTCCGCATTCGGAAACTTCATTAAGAGTGAATTCATACGGTACTGGACATTCAGAATCTGTGACTTGAAGGGGTATGTTTTTATTAGCTCTTCGAACAATGTCTTTTCAAGCTCATGCGCCTTGTCGCTGATTATTGTCGGAGGAAGCTGCTTGTGGTCTCCCGCAAGAATGAATCTGTGTGCCTTTGCAATAGGAATAAGAACGCTTGGAATTGTTGCCTGTGAAGCTTCGTCAATGATTGCAACATCGAATTTTGTCCTTGCGATTGACTCCAAAGCCGCCGATGAGTTGGTTGATAAAATAACATCGCTGGTTTCGATGATGTCTCGAATCATTTTGTTTTCGACTCTTTTGATTTCATCATGAAGCTCGTCAATCTGCTGGTTGTATTCAATCCACTGAGCCATTGATTTCATTTTTTCGGCTGAAACTCCACGGTTTCCCTTTCCCTTGGATGCATTGTATAAAATGTCATAGTCTCCCATTCCTCTTCGGTATTGTGGAGTCGGCTTTGTGTGAACGCTTCTTTTTTCGGCCAAATTGTTGATTTTCTGATGAATCTTTTTGATTTTTTTGTTTAACTTGTGGTTTTCAACCTTATATGCCAAAGTTTGTGTAATGTTGTGTTTTGAAACCCTTTGCGGAT
Source organism: uncultured Methanobrevibacter sp. (assembly GCF_947169325.1). Classification (GTDB taxonomy): domain Archaea; phylum Methanobacteriota; class Methanobacteria; order Methanobacteriales; family Methanobacteriaceae; genus Methanocatella. Next base: position 15,748 of record NZ_CAMVPN010000003.1, read on the forward strand.
GGCCCAATCGAGTAAGCTTTAATTTCTTATTTTCCATCAGCCTTTCTAAGATATTGTCGACTGCGGCATTGCTTTCAGCAGTCGCCAGCACCTTGTGGTTCTGTCTTGTTTCCTGTGAGATCAGTTCGACTAAAGTTCTGGTTTTTCCGGTTCCGAACGGACCGTGAATCAGATAGAAGTTTTCACAAGAAAGGGCATTTTCAATGGCTATTTTTTGGGAATCATTTAGTGAAGTGTCAATGTAGTCAATATAGGGGGTTCTTCGATTTGGCTTCGGGTTTCTGTCAGTCAGCATATATTCCAGTGCATTTTTTCCTTTAAGGCTAAGATGCTTCAGGTTATCCTCCATTCTCTTGAATGTAACGTCATTGGCATACAAGTCAAGCCTCACTTTTTTTTTAACGACCCATTTTGGAATTCTCTTGTCGAATGCAACCTTGATGAATCTGGCACCCTTTTCAGTTACTGTGCCTGTAAAATCGCTTTTCAATGGATTGTCTGTGCTTACCAGCACCATGTCTCCCACTGATATTTCGGTATCTATAATTTCTGATCTGCCGAACTGGACAATCTTAAGGCCCAATTCCTCGCCGACATATTTTCCTTTAACCTTGTTGATGGCACGGCCAAGTTCTTCTCTTTTTTGGCCGGACATGTGTGCTATTTCAAATCGCATAAGCTCGATTTCAGCATCCCTTTCATAATTGACCAGTCTTATTAAATTTTTAATATATTTTTTCAATCTAATCCCTAATTTATAAATAAGAGCGTTAATGTAATTAAATATATGGAATTTGAAAAAGTCAATCAATGTGAAAACCTGGAATTTGGATATATCTGCGATTTTTCAGGAGGATATGTCTCCAGGAATAAGAAACTGTTCGAAAATATTGAATTGACTTCTTTAAACAAATTCATTTTGGAAAAATCTGTTTTTGGAACTCCAATTTTCAAATTGGGTGGCGGCAAGACAAAATTATTGGTATTATCTGGGATTCATGGAAACGAGCTGTCGCCTCAGATTGCAAATCTGAGATTAATGAATGAGCTTGCAGATAAAAAATTGTCTTCAACATTGTATTTCATTCCTTTTGCCGCTCCAAAGTCTTCAATGAACAGCGAGAGGAATTTCAATTCAATGGATTTGAACCGGTCAGCTCACATCAGCAATTCCCTGAGCAATCTCATTTTAAGGACAATACTTGATTTGGGGATTGATTTTGTAGGGGACTTTCACTCAACAGGCAGAAATTCAAATCCTGGTTTCGAGTCAATTTTTTCATCAAAATCACCGACTCCTGAAAGTTTTTTGATGGCCAGTCATATATCACGGGACGTTGGCTCTGAAGTGATTGCATTTGATTTTGCGGGGTCATCCTACAAAGGTGCGGTTGAGGATGTTTGCAATTTAAAGGGAATTCCTGCCGTTACATGTGAAGTGCTCTGTCCTTTTTCAAATGTTAATGATAATGCCATTGAAACTTCATTTAAGCAAATGAAAAGTTTTTTGGATTATTTTGGTGTGTGAATACTTTTCAAGCGCTCTCGGATAAATCACTTTAAATACTAATGTTATAATTACAATTAAGGTGATTTCATGTCAACTTACAAGGGGCATTCCGTATTTGCATTGATAGTTTCTATAATGTTTTTTCATAGTCCTCTGTTGATTGCTTTAACGCTGATTGGTGCAAATATTCCTGACTTTGACCATAAATTCAAAAAGGACAATGTCTATAAGTTGATCATTTTAGGATTGATAGTGTTCATTTCACTTTATATCCTAAAATTACCTTATTATATCGGCCTAATCATCGTATTTTTAGGAGTAACGTTCAATTTTTCCGAGCACAGAAGCTTCACACATTCCATTTTTGGAGTTTTGACATTAACGGCGGCGGTTTCGCTAATATTAATATGGTCATTTCAGCTGATTGTTGCAGTAACTGACATTAACGATTACTATCTGATAATGGCAATATTGACTGTTCTCATAAGCTTTCTATTTTTAAACAAAAATGTGCTGATGCTGTTTCTGCCGGTATTTTTCATTTCTTTATTTGTTTTTAAAACTGGAAATGTAAATTGCCTTGAAATTGTTTTAAGCCTCTTTTTAGGGGTGTTTTCACATGTTGTTCTTGATTCATTCACTCCTGCTGGAATTAAAATATTCGCCCCATTGTCTTCAAAAAAGGTTTACAGGAATTTTGGAATAATTTCAATATTTGTTTTAGTCGTTTTAGCTATTGTATATCGTGCTCCAATTCTCTTTGAATTATTTGAGCAATATGTGTCCAATTCACTTCTAATCCTTGGCATTTAATAATGAGTAAGTCATATATTAATAATCATGGTTGAAATTTCAGTTATACTTCCTGTTTACAATAGTGAAGAATATCTAAGGGAGTGTTTGGAAAGCCTTTTGAATCAAACATTCAAGGATATTGAGATATTGTGCATTGACGACGGCTCCAGTGACAGCTCTCTTGATATTTTAAAGGAATATGAAAGTGTAGACAGCCGTATAATTGTAATCAGCCATGAAAATATGGGTGTTGCCGGAACCCGTAACAATGCCCTAAAGTTAATTAAAGGCAATTATGTCTATTTCATGGATTCCGACGACTATCTGGACAAAAATGCATTCAAGAAACTGCATGACAATATCACTTCAAACAGTTCGGATTTCTGCATCATGAAAGCTATTTTTGTAAACGGCTCTGAAGAGTATAAGTTTCCTGCATTTGAACTTGAAAAGGAATTCGGCAAGGTAAACTTCAATAGGTTCACATTTACATATAAGGACGTCAAAAGCCATGTCTTAAATGATTTGTTTGCACCGTGGCTTAAGTTGTACAGTGCCGATTTTTTAAAATCCAGTGATGAATTTACTTTTCCTGAAATCAAATCCTATTCAGATGCGCCGTTTCATGTAAAAACCATGCTCAAGGCTTCAGGGATATCATTCGTTCCGGAATATCTGTACTACTATCGTGAAAATGACGATTCCTTGGTTCATTCATCTTCAAACACTATTAATTTTTTCAAACTCTCTGACATTATCGAAGGTTATCTGAAAGATAATGGCTTTTTCGATGAGTTTAAGGATGAGTTCAACGCATTTAAAGTCGTCAAGCTTGTCTATTATATGGGCTTTACAGATTCTGAAGAATATTACTCAAAAGCTAAGGATGAGCTGTCAAAAATTGAAATCTCATCTCTGATTGCCGATAAGGACATTGACAGAAGAGACATTGTTTTGGATTCCGATAACTTGAAGGAATGCAAATTGGCTTTGGAACTCTATGACTGCAAAAGACGTGTAAAATCAATGCAGGAGTCCAAAAGCTGGAAGGTCACAAAGCCTTTAAGGAAATTCACCTCATCACTAAAATAGGTTGTTCATGCACACAAAGAACAGTCCTGAATCTTTAACCCACAAACAGAATTTTGAGACGATGTAAAGGACCGGCAGTTCTATCAGCGGCCCGATTACAAGTGCAATGGCTATCAGTTCGTGGCCAGGAAATGAATTGATTGCAATGGCCAGTGCCAGTGGGGAATTTCGTGCAAGTGTTGTCATTGTCAGGCTCGCATATTCGGAATATGTAAAATTAATTTTTTCAGACAATAGCAAATCAATTATGACATTAACGGCGAAGAATGCGATTAATGGGATGAAAATTGTTACTATTGAGTTTAAGTTTGAAAATAGCAGTGATCCTTGAGATGCAAAAATGCAAAACACTGCAATTGCTAAAAACCAGATTTCCCCATTGGAGAATAGTTCTGTAACTTTTTTGCTTGAATCATCATTAAGCAGGAATTTGGTAATCTGTGAAGCTATAAATGGGATTACTATGATGATTATTATGGAATAGGCAAGTTGAGTATAGTCCATCGAATTTGACGCTGAAAAGAATATTACAAGATAGATTGGAAGCAAAACGATTTGTAAAATTAGATTCATTGGCAGAATTGATAAGCTAAGCTTCAAGTCTCCCTTTGCAAGTTTTGTGAATACCAGATACCAGTCAGTGCAGGGTGTCAGTATCAGCATGAAAAATCCGATGAAAAGGTCGATATTTGACTTGAAAAATATGGAGCCTAGGAAATATCCAAAAAGAGGTGTCCATATGAAATTGATTATGATGCTTGTCAGACTGAATTTGACATTTCTGAAACTGTTTTTCAGTTCATTCAACGGAATCTCTAGAAATAGTCCGTAAAGCATCAGACATAGGAAGACTGTTATCAGATTGCCAGCATTATCGGCGGTGACATTAACATTGGAAAATATAAGCCCTATGATGACTGCGGAAAATATTATGACTGGCTCTAACTTTTCTTGTAACTCCATACTATCACTTTTTAGGTATAACTAAATTTATAATACGTCATATATAATGTTTTTTTATCATCATGATATTCGTTGAATTTTAAATTTAACAATTGTTTTATCAGTGTTTTTTATTTTTGACAATAATTTTGTTCATTATATTTCTTTTAGAAAAATTTATATTAACTTATTTTAAATTTGTATGAATTTTTTTAAAAAAGCATACATTTATAATAAATAATCATGATAAATAATAATATTATTATTTAATGTCAGATTTCTGACATATTTATAATCAAATGAAATGGAGCTTGTTTAATGTTTTTGACTAGAATTGGATATGGAATCGCGTATTTTGTGGTTCTTATCTATGAAATAATTAAATCAACAATTGATGTTTGTTTTAATTCAATTATAAGGAGAAATATTGATCCTATTGTTGTTGATATTGAAACAGTTTTAGAGAGGCCTGTTTCTCAAACAATATTGGCAAATAGTATATCTTTAACTCCCGGTACTTTGTCTGTTGATTTGGACAGTGAAAATAACATTATTAAAGTAGCTGCTATTTCTCCAAGAGAAAAAGAGGATATTATTCCTTTTGAAAAGTATATTAAGAAAATGCTTGAATGACCATTTTCTTTTAAAACAATCGAGTGAGATAGTATGGATATATTGTTTATTGCAAAATATGTTTTGGTTATAGCATTAATTATCATGATGTTGGCCGCTTTAAGAGCAAGTGCATATAAATCCACTTCAATGGGGCTTTTAGGAAGCTCAGTTGTTGTTGTAGCTTTTGCTATGGCATTGCTTGTTGGAGGAGACATATATAATCTTGAATTCTTTAAAGATATATCACTAGCTTTAATATTCTTTGGTTTTGTAGGTACTGTTGCTTTCGCTGCTGTTTTGGGAGGGGAGGATAAATGATAGAATATATTCAATCAGCTCTTCTTATTATTTCAGCAATCCTGATTATAATTTCAGCAATAGGACTTATTTCATTGTCAGGCAATACTAAAAACGCAGTATATGGAAGAATCCACATTGTCGGTGTTTTTGATATTGCTTGTATTATTGCTATGATTGGTCTTGGCCAATATTTGCTTGCGGGAATATACTTCATTATTGCACCGTTTACAGCACATGCAATTGCTAATGCTTATTGGAAAAAAGAAGATAGAGAAAATAATTCAGATCTGGTAACTGTTGAAGTCGAACCTGATTATGACAATCCGTTTATCCATCCTAGAGATAAGTTCGGATCTTTGGAGAGTGAAGACTCAGAAAAACTTAAGGCTGATGACAGGTTCTCAGTTGCTACATTGGAAATTGATGAGGGGGAGTAAGATGTTGGAATTTGTATTAATGATTATAATTGTTGTAAGTGCGATTCTTGCTCTTATTCAAAAGGATTTATTGAAGGCTGCGATTTTGACAGGATTTACAGGTGCGGCCGTTGCCGTTTTATTCCAGGTATTGCTGGCACCTGACGTTGCCCTGACTCAAGCGATAGTCGGTGCGGCGATTGTTCCTGTATTTATTGCTTTGGCTGTTAAAAAAACCCAAAGGAGTGATGGATGATGGCACAGACTCAACTGGTGATATTGTTCACATCCGCTGCACTAATCATTATCGGATTGTATTCAGCGATTTTCATTGACAATATCATAAAGAAAATAATTGGTATCAGTTTCATTGAGGAAGGAGCCAATCTGTTCATCGTTGCCATCGGATATAAGCCTGGTGGTGTTGTTCCTATTCTAATGCCTGGAATGGACACTTCATGGTTTGCTGCAAATGCCGCATATCCTTTGCCTTTCGGTTTGGTACTCACAAGTATCGTAATCGGCGCAAGTACATTGGCTGTGATGCTTGCTTTGGTAATGGTCCTGTACAGAAGATACGGAACATTGTCCACCAAAGTGATGCTGGCAGACACATCAAAACAGGAGGAATACAATGAATGAACTAATTCCACTCATGGTTATAGTTCCTTTGATGGCAGGTCTGCTCATCTCAGCATTTTCAAAGTTCAACAAGGCAACTAAGATTTTCGCATTTGTCGTTGCAATCTGTCTTCCGATTATACCTTTGGCTTCCAATTATGGACTTCATTTCTTCGGAGGTTACGAGCCGATAGTGGATAATGTGACAAGCGTGATGTTCCATCCGGCAATTACATATTCATTCACATTCCTGCAACAGATATTCATTGCAATGATTGGTATTTTAACATTCCTAGTTGTATTTATCTATCTGACTAAATATAAGGAAATTTCAGGTCCTTACCTGTTCCTGCTATTCTTGGGTACTGCCGCCGTTACTGCAATGCTTCTTACCGATGATATCTTCCACATGTTCGTGTTCTTTGAGATATTGGCACTGGCACAGGTCGGTATTGTTGCGGCTTCATCAATCGATTACAGTTATGAAATGGCTTTAAAATACATGATTTTAGGCTCAATTGGATCACCTATCATGCTTTTGGGAATTGGATTCCTCTTGGCAATGACAGGCAGCGTAAACGTTACAGACATTGCGGTTGCTGTTCATAACGGTTTGGTTGACATAACTTCTCCAGTATTCTTATTATCACTCGGTTTAATATTCTTTGGTTGGCTATATGCATCAGGACTGCCACCATTCCATACTATAAAATCTGGAATTTATTCAAAAGCTGAACCTCATGGAGCAGCATTGCTTCAGTCATTTACTGTCATTTCAATGATTTCAATCGTACTCATAATGTTTAGAATCTATTCAACATTGCCTATATTTGAAGTCCTCATAGTCTTCTTCTCTATCTTGGCTATGATATTAGGTGTTTCTCTTGCACTTACCCAAACTGACTTCAGAAGGATGATTGGATTTTTAGCAGTAGGTGAGCTAGGATTTATAGGTTTGGGTATTGGTCTTGGAACCCAGTATGCAATAACTGCTGGTCTTTTCCAGGCACTGAACGAAATTATTATTACTGCATTATTATTCATAGGTTTCGGCGCTATTGTCAATGCAACTAATGAGGTTGACACCCGAAAGCTTGGAGGCCTTCTGGCATACCATCCGAAAGTCAGCATAATGCTTCTGATTGGAGGTTTGGCCATGGCAGGTGTTCCTCCTTTAAGTGGGTTCCAATCAAAACTGATGCTTGTTCAGGCTTCATTAAGTTGCGGTTATCCGGAAATATCAATTTTAGCAATTATGGTAAGTATAGCAACATTCGTGGTATTTGTAAAGACATACTACTCTATGTTCTTAAAACCGAAACCTACTGAACTGAAAGTGGAAAACATGGAAGTTCCAAGGGCGATGATATTTGCAATGGGAGTACTGTTAATCATTATAGTAGTGCTAGGTATATTCCCTGATGTCGTGACTGCTGGAATTTCTAACTTTGTAGGAGGGATATTATGAAACTATATGACCAGATATTTAATGTGGTAAAGCAGTTCAGGAAACTGTTTTCACCAGGTCCGGTAACCAATGCAGACGTTTCCGGAAGCATTACGGCTGAAATATTTCTAATAGTTTCATTGATATTGTCTGCAATACTGCTAAGGCACGTCAATGTTTTGCTTGCGGGATTGGTTACACTCATCTTGGCAATCGTATTGATTTCAAATATTCCTCTTATTCCAAAGTTCAAAATCGAACAAGAGGATTCATTGGAAAAAATGATATTTTATGCTGTGGTAACACTCAGCATCATTGTGGTATTCTTATACTGGGGTGGTAATCTTGTCTAGCAAAGCTACAGTTCGCAATCTTATTGCAGCGGTATTGACTGCAGTGTTTTCAGTCACTTTAATTGATGCAATATTCCATTTGCATGATATGATCAATCCTGGTGTAAGCTATATCTATAACGCTTTGGGAACTCAAATAGCGCCGAACATGGTAACTGTGGTCATTTTCGACTTCAGGGCATATGATACATTAGGCGAATCAATCATATTGTTGACTGCAGGTATTGTGGTTTTACTCATATTCGGAAGAGGATTACTGGGGGATAAACAATGAGTCAGGGTAGTATGATTTTAAAACTTATATCCTTGCCGATTTCAATCATTTTAATCTGTTTGGGTATAATGACTATTCTTGGAGGCCATATCACTCCGGGTGGAGGTTTCCAGGGTGGTGCAATGATTGCTAGTGGAATTATATTATCTATCCTTGTTTATGGTTTAGGTAATTCTCCATTGGAATTGTCTCACGCTTATATTGAAGTGTTCGAATCAATCGGAGCATTAGGATTTATAATATTCGGATTAATAGGTTTGTTTGTAGGAGGATTTTTCCTCTACAATATGGGAACAGACTTGTTGAATGTTGTTCCCGCTACAATTCAGACAGTTTTCCACTATCCTGATGTCACCAATGCAGGTATTATTCCATACCTCAATATATTTGTAGGACTGAAAGTATTTGTAGGACTGTCCTCAATTGTAATAGCATTTGCAGGATTTAAGAAATTTGTTGGGGAGGGTGAATGATGATATCCTTAGGACCAATCATTTTCGGTTTAATATTGGGTTTGATTATTGGATCTCAAATCAAGCTAGATGTCAGTGATGCCAAATTCACTCTGGCCTCATTTGTGATGATATTAATAGCAGGAATTATTGCAGCATGGCAATTGGGTAATTTCCCATTCTATACAGATTTGCCGATTTCAACTGCATTTTTATCTGCTTTAATAGGAATTTTTGTAGGCAAACTACTATTTGCAAGGAGTAAATAAGGAGTTTTTATCATGTTTTTATCAACTAATACTTGTGACGGAAAAAGGGATTGCATAAAACAGTGTCCTACAAAAGCCATAAAACTTATCAACGGCAAGGCATTCAGCTGTCTTACCTGTGGAATATGTTATCAAAACTGTCCTAATGCAGCCATATTTGAAAACAGCTATGGAGGTTATGTTGTAGACAGAGCCAAATGTAACGGCTGTGGAATGTGCATGTACAACTGCCCTACAAACAACATTAGCATTGAGGATGGAATTGTTTACGGTATATGTTCACGCTGCGGTGTTTGTGTTGAAGCGTGCTCAAGCCATTCCCGTGTGGACGGCTACGAGCTTGAAAAGTCAAAGCAGCTCACATTAATCGAGTCATTGAAAATATTGAATCCTCCATTGGATAATGTTCGACACAAAACATCAGACAAATGCAATGAGGTAACAAGGAGTTACTTCGGAACCGACACGGAAAAATGTATTTTGTGCGGCAGATGCGAAGAATATTGTCCAACCGGAGCAATTCATGTCAAAATTGACCGTGATGATGGAATTTGTAGGGAGTGCAGGATATGCAGCGATGTCTGTCCAAATGAATCAATGAACAAGCATCAGCTGGTTAACAAATCAACCTGTACGCTTTGTCTGAACTGTATGAAGGCATGCCCTAATAATGCAATTTCCGTTGATGATTTTGAAATCATTGTTAATAAGATTAATCAAAAACCCGCTGGAAAAATCATATCCTGTCTTAACTGCGGATTATGTGCTGATTTATGTGAGAACGAATCTCTCAAGAACGTTGACGGCAAACTGAGATATGATCCAACAGCAGACACAGAAAACACTACTCACAAGAAAGCCATTGATTCATGTCCAGTTCATACATTAACCGAAGATGATGAAATGTTCATCTATGATGAGTTTGACGATAAGGAACTGCCGACATTGTCAGGATTTTGTGTATCATGTGGAAAATGTTTCCAGGTCTGTGATGAAGTTGGAGCCCGTCAGCTCATGACAGCAAGCTGGGACGGCAGCGTTTCAGATGACTGCATTTCATGTGGAATATGTTCGGAAGTATGTCAGGAAGATGCGATTACATTATACAGGGGAACAATAGCAGTTGACCTTGACAAATGCATATTATGCGAAAACTGTGCGGTTCACTGTCCTGTTGATGCGATTCCTAAATCCACAACATATAAAAATGAAATTGTTGGTGGATTCAACTTCATCGAACAGGAATTATGTATGCATTGCGGATTATGCCATAAGACATGTCCATATGAAGCAATTGATGAGATTGACGGTAACTTCGTTGTAAATGATGAAAAATGTACCTATTGTGGAGCATGTAAAAATGCATGTCCTGCAAGGGCATTCCTATTCGAGAGAAATTTTAAAGATTCAATAGAGGGTATTTAAATGAGGAGTATGCTTAGAGTAGCTTTGGAAGGAGCTTTTACTAACTTTAAAAGAATCTTTTTTGCAGCAGACAGAGTTACAGACATGGAGCTTAGAAGACAGATTTCAACCCTTTCTGTAGAAGTTGATGACAGGGTTGATGAAAAGGCGTGCATAGGATGTGCAGGCTGCGCCAATGTCTGTCCGACAGGTGCAATTGAGATGAAGCAATTGGCAAGTCCTGTTAAAATCGCTGAAGGATGGACTAAGACTGAAGTACCTGAAATTAATCTTGAAAAATGTGTTGTATGTTATTATTGTCATGACTTCTGTCCAATATATACATTTTATGGTCAAAAGGGAACAGTTCATCCAAGCTGTGTCGGTGACCAGGAAGTTAATGTGGAGGAATTCATTGAACAGCCATTTAAAATTTCAGAAGACAAGCTTAAGTTTATTGCACAGTACTTGTCAGATACAACAATACTGAAAAATAAGGAGGAAGGTGATTAGATGGGTATTAAATCATTTTCAAGAGCAAGAGCAATACACGTCATGCTGGTATATACAGGCGGATGCAATGGATGCGATATTGAAATTGTAAATTCAATATTATCACCAAGATTTGACGCTGAACAATATAACGTGTTCTTGACATGGAATCCTCGTGAAGCGGATGTGCTGGTTGTCACAGGACCGGTTACACACCTGAACAGGAAACCTCTGGAAGCCATTTATGAGGCCATTCCTAATCCTAAATTAGTTGTAGCTGCAGGAAGCTGTGCATTGATGGGTGGAGTATACAAAAACTGTCATGGTGATATTCCATCAGAAGAAATTGAAGGACCAGTTGAAAATATTATACCAGTGAATGCAAAGATTCCGGGATGTGCCGTAAGGCCTCAGGATGTCCTGGCAGGAGTTGTATCACTGTTACCTATATTATTGGATGCGGATTAAAGAGGGGAATTAAATGGATGAAAAAGTACCAAGAAGCAATATTATAGAAACTGAAATTCCAATGGGTACAGTTCACCCTGCTGCATTGGAACCATATAGGGTAAGATTTTTCGTTGAAGATGAAATAGTTCAGGAAGCGGAAATTACCATTGGTGTAAACCACCGTGGAATCGAAAGGATCATGGAAGGCCTTCCTGTTGAAAAGGCAAATTCCCTCACAGAAAAAATCTGTGGAATATGTTCCAATTCACATATATGGAATTCCTGCAGAACCGCAGAAATTGGACTAGGCATCGAAATTCCTGAAAGAGCCACCTACATTCGTGTCATAATGGGCGAACTTGAACGTTTGCATTCACACTTCTTATATCTGGCGCATGGCTGTGAAGTGTTGTCTCACGAGACATTTTCAATGAGGGTATTCTATTTAAGAGAAATCGTCATGGAACTGCTTGCAATGATTGGAGGTAACAGGGTTCAATACGGCTGTTCAGTTTTAGGCGGAGTAAGGCCAAGATGTGACGTTGATGAAGCAAAGCTTTTAAGGCTAAAAAATGACATGGATGCAGTAGAGGAAGGCCTTACAGGTTTTGTGGAAAGGTTCCTTGCAGATTCTGTTGTACAGTCAAGGATTACAGGAATCGGTGTCCTGCCGCAAAAGCAGGCAATTGAGCTGGCCGTAACCGGACCGACTCTCAGGGCTACTGGTGTTGCAAGGGATTTGAGAACAACAATGTTTGAATACGATAACTTTGATTTCAATGTCATAACCCAGCCGGATGGCGATGTAAGGTCAAACCTTGTAATGAGGGCTTTAGAATCATTCGAGTCTATCAAAATCATTCGTCAGGCAATTGCCAATATTCCTGAAGGAAAAGTGGTCAACAGGGATTGGGAAATGTTTGACACTGACATGAATGAGAGTTATATTGAAGTTCCAAGAGGAACTCTTTATCATTCATATGCACTGGAAAGCGGAAGAGTAAGGCACTGTATTATAAGAACTCCTTCAATGGCAAACATTGGAGCAATGCAATATGCATGTATTGGAGATCAAATTACTGATGCCCAATTATGTATTGTACAATGTGACCCATGTTTTACATGTACAGACAGAGCAATAGAGATAATCAGGAGATAGAAAATGTTTGGAAATACATTAATTAATGCAATTCTTGTAGGCGCAATAACAGTGATTTTCTGTTTTTTAATTTCAACATTACTGCCAGGTATCGAAAGAAAATATATACATGCAAGAATTCAGCAAAGGATTGGGCCAGTTGTGATTGCTCCTGGAATCATGGCTCCAATAAAATTCATGTTTAAGGAAAATGTTAAGGTAGAATCTCCTGTTCCGGGATTATATAAGGCATTGCCGATAATATGTTTCATTGCAGTTACATGTTTATTAATAGCTTTAACTCCTCAGGCTTTTGCAATTCCTGCTCTTTCAAGCCTTGTGGCTATTGTAGGATTTTTGAAAGTTGAAGAGATATGTTATGTATTGATGGGAGCTTTATCCAAATCAGTAATGTCAGTTAGAATGCCGTTTCCGGATCAAATCAAAGGGGCCGCTCACAATAATGCGGTCAGGTCATTTGTTGAGGACATAAGTTCTAGAAGATCATTGAGAATGATTACTTACGGGTCATTTCCATTATATTTGGCATTGTTTGCACCTGTAACTCAGGCAAGAAGCATTTTCCTATCAGATATAGTTGCATTTCAACAGCTTAATGGGCCGTTCCTGTTTACAGTGTCCGGAGCCATTGCTGCGATTGTATTCTTCATAGGTTACATGATTATATTAAATGAATATCCGTTCTCAATCATTAAGGCAAAATGTGATGTTATTGAAGGACCATACATGGAGTATGCTTCAAAATACAGGGCCATTGTGTATTTGACAAGAGGATTTTTCATGATGGTGCTTGGCGTGCTGTTTTCAGTTTTATTTCTGGGTATTCCGCCAGTAATTACATCCTGGAGCATTTTGATTAACATTATAGTAGCATTGATATTCGTATTTATGATGGGAATCTTCTCAGCATTTAGTCCGGTATTTACAAACAGGCAGCTGTTGCCGACAATACTTGGAACAACCCTGCTTGGAGTATTAGCCATCGTGCTTGGATTATTATGAGGTGATTTATTTGAAATTTGTTATGAGGCCATATCACATGGTAAGTCTTGGAGGATACATTGTTGAATGGGATTTTCCTTACAGAAATCTCATAGTCGTAAATAAAACCTCTGAACCGATTAAAATAGAAATCCCAGTGTTTCATGAAGAATGGATTGAAGAACATAGGGATTTGGGTCTTGAAGTTATTCCTGTAACTAAAGATGACAATTATTTGAGCATGTGGAAAAGGGCACATGCGGAACTAGACAAAATCAGGCCATAAAAATGAAGGATTATACATTAACAATTAAATCTGATGAGAAAAAAGGAGTATTGGATGACATTACCGATGTCATCACCGCTCACGGTGCTAACATTAGCTATGTCCATCTTTTCGTTGAAAAGAACAACATGGGTTCCATTAATCTGGAGCTTGAACATGTGGAAGACATTGACGATTTGATTGACGATTTGAATAACATTGAAGAAATCAAATCCGTTGAGCTTCATGGTTCTCAATTGGATATTTATGGTAAGCGTATAATCATTGTAGGTGGCGGAGCACAGGTGTCACAGGTTGCTATGGGTGCAATAACCGAAGCCGACAGACACAACATCCGTGGAGAACGTATCAGTATTGATACTATTCCTTTGGTTGGCGAAAAGGCCTTGGCGGAAGCCATTGAAGCCATTTCAAGGCTCCCTCGTGTAAGTGCTTTGGTTCTTGCAGGTTCACTTATGGGTGGTGAGATTACCGAAGCCGTTCGCAAGGTCAAAGATGAAAGTAATCTCATCGTAATTTGTCTCAACATGCCTGGAAGCGTAACCAAGTATGCTGATTTGATAATTACAGACCCAATCCAGGCTGGAGTTTTGGCGGTGATGTCTATTGCCGATACTGCCGTTTTTGATATTAAAAGGCTTGGTGACAATATCAAGTTTTAAATTCACGTTTATGGACATATAGTTTGGAGTTATTTAACTTCAAGAGTGAATAAGGATTGATTTAATCCTTATTTACTCAAATCTTATTCTTTAAAGCAAATATCTTTGTATTCACAAAGTTCACATTTTCTAGGATTTTTTCTTACTTTTGGAAGTTTTTTATTGTCAGTGATTTCTTTAACTTCCCTCATCACGTCAAACAATCCTTTTCTGATATTGACGTCCATTACAACAGGTCGTCTGTCGCCGATTTTTTCATAGTCGATGAAACCGACAAATACTTCCGTTTCAAATTCCTCTTCGAGAAGTATTGCATAGGCCACAAGTTCTATTGCATCCTGGTCCCAGACGCCTTTTACCGGAGGATTTGAGCTTTTGATGGCAACAGGATAGTATTTCCCGTCGGCTATTTCGACCTTGTCACACATTCCTATCAGTTCAAGCTGAGGGTCTTTCAGGAGGTAGGAGTACATGCAGTTTGGAAAGAACATGTCGATTATTTCAAAGGCGTTTTTGTCAAGTATTGTCATTGCCTGTTTGATTTTCAATGCTTTAATCTTGATGTTGAAGTATGTGTCATCAATGATTTGATTGATTTGGGATGCTTCAAGGCCCAGATCCATTGACTTGATTGCATTGGCACTGCTTTCGATATATGAGTCAATTGTCTGTGAGAGAATCTGCTCTATTTGGACAAGTGTCATGTCCTTTTTGATCTTTCGCATATTTTTCTGGATTAAATCGCTCACGTCAATCTTAAGTTTTTTAAGCTCGATTGCAAGTTGAAAATCATTGTTTTCGCTCATGTCCACATGGGTTTGGATGTATAGCTTCATAGGACAGTACATATGTGTTTTTATTGAAGAAACGTTTATCATTTTATAACCTCTTAAATTGTGTAATATTACTTAGTACTTGGTAATATAAATAATTAGAAGTTATAAATGCCGTAAATTTCTTAAAATAAAATAAAAAAAGCAAATAGCTAACAATTTAGCTATTTGAAGTCAATTTTACACGTCGTAATAATTTTTGTTTATTGCAGGCAATTTTGCAAATATGAAAGGAACTACAATAACAACTATAGTTAATATCAGCATGATTGTTGTGCTGAGGCTGTCTGCAGTAGTTATTGTTGAGTATACTCCTTGAATCCAAAGGCCGAAAATACAGATTGGCAGGATGTATTTGATGACTGTTTTCCAGGTTTTGCCCACTTTGATTGATGAATTGTCATTCAATGTTTTGATTAAATCATCGAATTTGTAAATCCATCCGAATATTATGCATTCAAGAAGAATTGCAAAGAGCAGTGCGAAGTTGTTCAGGTATGCGTCGAACACTCCAAGTATTGTACTTCCAGCACCGGTTGCAAATATTGTGGATATGAAAAATCCGACAATGCAAACTACGGTTGCAGTCTTTTTACGCTCAATGAGAAACTTCTCAGAGATTGAATAGCAGACTCCTTCAAGAAGCGCAATGACGGATGTGATTCCTGCAAACAGTATGCACAGGAAGAATAGCGGTCCGACAATGTATCCGACACTTCCCATTGTATTGAATACTTGTGGAAATACGACAAATGCTAGGCCGGTTCCTTCAGTTACCAGTTCATTGAATGGAATTCCGGTACTCAATGCCATGAATCCTAAAATGGAAAAGATTCCTATTGAATTGAACACTTCAAAACCGGAGTTTGAAAATGCAACGATTATTGCATTGTCCACCAGTTTGGAGCCTTCAGGCAGGTAGCTTGCATATGTCATTGCAATCGCCATACCCAAACTTAAGGAAAATACAATCTGTCCAAATGCCGCCAACCAAACATCCAAGTTGGTCAATGCACTCCAATCCGGTGTGAAAATCTGTGTATATCCAATTGAGGCACCAGGTAATGTTAATGAGAATGCAACAATGCCCACAACAATTGCACAAAGCAATGGGAGCAGGATTTTACTGACATTACCGATTCCGTCATTCAAGTCTCTTTTGATAATGAACCATGCTAAAAACCAAATAACAAATACTGATGCAAGCACTGCCGGAACGATTGTAAATATTCCTGACATTGAATCTGTTGCCTGAAGGACATTGTTTGCAAAGTACAAATCAGGGTTTGCTCCCCATGCCTTTGTCAGGCTTAAAACAATATAAATCAGATCCCATCCGACAACACAGACATAGTATGTTGTTATTAAAAATACGACTAATAGTATAAACCATGCGACAGGTTCCAATTTTTTACTGACTGAGAACAGTATTCTTGCAAGTGACTTTTTGAACTTGAATCCGACGGCATATTCCACTAGAACAAATGAGATTCCCAAAAGAAATAGTGAAACGATGTATGGTATCATGAATGATCCTCCACCGTTGGAGTATAAGACATTAGGGAAACGCCAGATGTTTCCAAGCCCAACCGCAGAACCGATCATTGCCATCATAAATGCGAGATTACTGTTCCATTCTGATTTTTGAGTTTCGGTCATTTTATCACATAAATTTTAATGGTTTTATTTATGTGATTTATGTTTAAATAATATTTCCTTATTATGAAACACGAGGTTTTAAAAAATAGATATGGGTGCTAAATTATTTGCGTTTTTTCCTTGGAGTGGGAAGCGCTTCATACATCGCTTCCACCAGTTCCTTTAGAAACTCCTTGTTTTCCACATCATCAACAAGCAGCATTTCCTTTGCACCCTCGTAGGGCAGTTCCCAATCCGCTTCAGGCATCATTGATTGGGCTACTTTCACGGGTTTAACGAGAAAACGGTCGTCATAAATGCCTCCAATAATCTTTCCCCGGTAATATAGGATGTATTCTCCCATCATTGCCCTGTAGGTTATGTCTTCCAAATCGGACAGCTGTTCCAATATATATTCTAGATACTCTTCACTTGATGTCATGAGAATTTCCTCTGCGGATTTGTTTATGCGGGACTTTCCTTAAGCTTTAGATACTCGTCAATGGCTTCACGAGTGGTTCCAACAACCAGACGGTAATGTGAATCCTTGCCATTGACAATGACCTTTTCAACTTTTCCTTTGGCTATCACGTGTTCGCCGTCAATGACTTCACCGGCATAGGTGTGGGTAAATGAGACGACTTCATCCAAAGGCACATCAACGCCATCAAGAACTTCAACATTCTCTATAGTATACAGTGACGGATTGTCGAATGCTCCAAGTGCGCTTACGATGTCGGCTTCGATTTGAGCTATTCCCTGAGGTTCATACACTGTATCTCCCCAAACACCTTCGATTTCTTCGTAATCCTTGGTGGCCAGAATGTCAAATAGGGTTCCGTTTATTGTTCCTCTGTTTGCCTTTCTGTTTTCATACCATCTGAATTCCTCTTTTGTAAGGCTTGCATCGCTCATTCTTTTGTTGTATACAAAGTCCCAGTAATCGTTGGTGATTCCCTGAACGGTAATGTCCTTGTCCACTTCTTCGATATGGACTTCCTTGCCCCGATACTTCTTAAAGGTTTCAATTGCCCTTCTGTGGTTGTCCAGACCATAAACTACAAAATCAAGGTCACTTACGTCATCCTTTTGAAGACCAGGTAGGATGGAACCTGAAATTCCAAGATGGTCATATGGAATGTCTGCCATGAAATGGAAGAAATCGGCAACGTCCATCAGTTTTGAAATCAGTTCGGGATTTTTGACTTCTCCACCGCTTTCAAAGGTCTTTTTAAGGCCTAAAAGCCTGTCTTCAGGTTTGATGATTCTTTCAACCTTATCAAGCGGCACGCCCATCATTTCAACATTGGTGACGTCACAGAAATACAGATAATCGGGATGATTTTCACGCAGATAGGTATATGCTTCCTCAGATCCTACTTTTCTGTATCTCCTGCCGTCCTTTTCACGGTCTCCTTCAGGATCCGGAATGTATCTTAAAAATGAAATGACTCTGTCTTCAGGGTGAATGTAATTGGTTGATGCGAAATACAAGTCATCGCTTGTGTAGATAAAATCTCTTGTTCTTACTTGCTTCATAATTTAACTCCTAATTTAAATTTTGTTTTCTTCATTAATTAATATTGTCAGAATAATAAAACAGGCTATATGAGTCCAGGATGAAAAATAGTGCAAAGGCTTCTGCCAATGCGGAAATTATGCTTCCTATAACAAAATAGTATTCCAATGTTCTCATAATGATTAGCACTGCTGAAAATACCAGAAAATTCAAAATGACGAAATTCAAGTATTTTTTAATGCCTTTGCTTTTGATGATTTTTGAAAGCTTTACAAAATTCACGGATTCCTTAACGTCTCCAGTTTCCTTTAGTCTGATTTTGGCAAATGAACAGTATGAAAAGCATATTGCAAAAAGGATTATGAATATAATCAATGTGGCAATCACTGAGGATGCCAGATGATGATATGAATCTGGGGACAGCAGACTAAGCAATTTAGGCAATGTCACCGTATCGAGTTTAGAATCTATATATGTCACGCTGTCCATGATGGAGGATATGTTGTGGTAAATACCCAAAGCCAGGGACAGGATTATTGTGCCTCCTATTGCGAGCATATAATAATAAATTTCTATCATTTCGTCCTTAAATCCCGCTTTTGCGGTTGTTGTAAGTGAAACTTCCCTTATGTCAAATGAACTGTATATGTAATGATAAACAATGGCTATGCAGATTCCAAGAATGGCAATGTCTATCACAAAAGTTATCAATACTGTTAGGGGCGTCAAATTTCCAATTTCAATTTGATTAACAATTGAATTAACAATTTCAGATATGAAAAAGAGAAATGTGACTAAAATGAATCCCTTATATGCTCTGAATGGCAAATAAAATGCTTTTTTAATAATTTTCCAAGTATGCATAAAATCATTTATTACTTTGTAATTTGTTAAGTATTATCTTTTTCGGCGATTTTAAGAGGCATATCATATGTGAATATAAAAAGGATTCATAATGATTAAATACTTTTTTCAACACAATTCATATTAAACATGTTTTTTTGGGAGGAATAATTTTGTTTAAAAGGAAATTCGTTGTTCTTTTAATGATTTTTGTTACATTATTGGTCGTTTTTCCAGTAAGTGCGGCTGATAATTTGACATCTGCAAATAATGATTATCTAACAGTCAGCGATGATTTGAACTCTGATTTAGAGCTTTCAAATCAGTTGGATGACGTCAAGCTCGAAAAGCCTGGCACTGAGGATAATTTAACCGCAGCAAGCGGAGATTCTGATGAGGGTCCTGTTGGGGAAAATAACGTAACTTATGTGATGTTGGGTACTGATATTAATGCCAATAACTTCACACAATATGCCGTTGACTTCAAGGCAGGCGAACGTGGCGGAAACTTCAATCTTGTTTTGGTTGATGTCTACCAAAGGGGATTAGCTAACAAGACAGTCAAAATAGGTTTCAACGGCCATGTTCAGGATGTTGTCACTGGGGCTAACGGTCAGGCTCACATGCAGGTCAATCTGGCAAGCTCAGATAAATACACGTTCGTTGCAATGTTTATGGGGGATGACAGCTACAAGGCAGTAATGAAGGTCTACACTTTTAAAATCAACAAAAAGCCTATTTCAATTTCCGCCAATGCCAAAACATTCAAATCAAAGGCAAAAACCAAAAAGTACACAGTGATTTTGAAAACTAAAAAATGCTCATCATCTGATGGAAAGGTTTACTTGAACAGCGGCAAAAAGGTCACTTTAAAATTGAACGGCAAGACCTATTCTGCAAAGACAGACAAAAAGGGCAAGGCCACATTCAACCTTAAAATAACCAAGAAAAAGAAATTTAAGGCTACAGTCAAATTTGCCGGCGACAACACTTACAAATCCGCCACCAAAACAGCATACATAACAATCAAATAGTGGGATTATTCCCACCCAATTAATTTTTTACGATACTTTTTTTAATACCTTTTACTAAATATTAATAGGTATTGTGGCTTTTTGACCACTTATTTTTTTACAACATTAACGTTAGGTTTTATCATGACTATTACTCATAAGCATATCGATGAAATTTTTGAATATGATGGAAGCCAGATTAATCCGTCCTGGGCATTTCAGGAGTTTGGAATTTACGGATCATCCGTCATAACATGGATTGGGCCGGTCAACATCACTCCGGATAATTTAAAGGACTTTGCAGATGTGGGTCTTGAAATCAAGTCAAACAATATGGTCAATTTCATCTGCGAATTCTTTGACCAGCAGCCTCCGAACATGAGAATCGCCTATTTAAGGCAAAGGCTTCTTGTGATGATTTTCAGGGAAATACTCACAGAATATGGAGTCAAATCAGAAAGGGAAGGGGATGACATATTCGTTAATGGGGGAAAACTCTCAATTTCCATTGCTTCTGTCTCATTGAGCTCTGCAAAAATACATTTCGCCCTCAATCTTGAGGATAAGGGAACTCCTGGGGATGTTGAAACAATAGGATTATTCGATATCAGAGTTAATGATAAACAGATATTTACGAATGACAATTTATTGGAACTAATCAATAAAACTGTTGAAAGGTTCATTGATGAACTGGAAACAATAGAAAAGGATATAAGTAAAACAAAGGTGTTATTATGAAAATTTTAGTCAACGGTATGCAGGCCAATTTAAGATTCTCTTCAGCCCATGTGATTCCGGGACACGAATCCTGCGGATATATTCATGGACATTCTTATTTTGTGGATGTGGAAATAGAAGGTGAACGTTCAGGTGATTTCGAATTCGTAGTGGACTTTAAGGATGTGAAAGGATTCACTAAGGCAATCTGCGATGAACTGGACCACAGGCTATTGATTCCTGTCTACAACAATTTAATTGATTTTAAGGATTTTGACAAGCAGTCAGATTCAATTTTTGACCTGAAAAAGAAACATTCAGTTCACTTCAAAATCGACGGTAAAGGATATTCCCTGCCTGCAGTCGACTGTGTCTTCCTGCCGCTTCCATACACTTCTGCTGAAGAGCTGTCAAAGTTTTTCGCAGAGACTTTAGCCAAAAAGCTAGCTGAAACCTATGACAATTTGCAGTCAGTTTCAGTATGCGTTAATGAAGGAATCGGTCAGGGAGCAGTGTATAAGAAGGATTTCGAATGAAAGCGCCAGTCATTGAAATATTTTCATCCTTTCAAGGGGAAGGCCTTCTGATAGGCGAAAGGCAGATCTTTGTGAGATTTGCAGGATGTAACTTGAATTGCAATTATTGTGATACCAATGATAGTAAATCAACCGAATCAGGAAAGCTGATGACTCCAAGCCAAGTCACAGAGGAAATCAATAAATTATTGACTCCTGATTGCCGGACCATTTCATTTACTGGAGGTGAACCTAGCTTATATCCTGACTTCATATCTGAAATTTCAAAGAATTTCAATTTAAAGATTATGCTAGAGACAAATGGAACTTTGCCGGACAATATAGATTCAATAGAAAAATTGGACATCGTATCTCTTGACATTAAATTGCCGGAGCATTTCGACGGCGATTTTGATGAGGAAATTTTTCTAAATGAGATTAAATCACTAAATTTATTAATGGCGAAGTGTATAAATGTATATTGTAAAGTAGTTATATTGCCTTCAACAAAAATAAATTCATTTAAAGAGGTAGTTGAAAAATTATCCGAAAATATTTCAAACAAAAGCAACCTTAAAATTATTATCCAACCATCTAGTCCTCTAGATGAATGGAAGGACATTAATTTTAGATTATTTAATTTTTCTGAAATTGTTGGGCAATATTTTGAAGTTTCCACCATTCCTCAAATCCATAAGATTCTGGATATTGAGTGAATTTTGTTTTTGATATATTGATTTTATTTTTTTGAAGCGTAATTGTAAATTGAGGTGTATATATGAAAGATAAAACATCCATTAACAGAAAATCAAATACCGGTGCAGTTGAACGTGAAACCAAAGTTCATGATAAGGAAGGAGACATAATGGCTATTGCATCAAGAGATGTAATTTCAATCCCACCTACCAAACCTATTAAAGACACTGCAAAAGTAATGATGGAACATGAATTTAGAAGATTACCAATCACAGATCCAGGTTCAGGCAAGTTGTTAGGTATCGTAACAGTAATGGATATATTAGATTTCTTTGGTGGAGGAAAAAAATTCAACATTATTGAGAAAAAATACCAAGATAACTTCTTGGCAGCTATCAACGAACCTATTAAAGAAATCATGACTCGTGATTTGATAACTTTATCTAATAAGGCATCTATTGGGGAAACTATCCAAACTATGTTAGACAATCAATTAGGTGCTATACCTCTTGTTGATGCTGATGGAAAACTTGCAGGTATCGTAACTGAAAGGGACATTGCATTATCTTTAGCAGGCATTTCTGGAAAAGAAACCGTGCAAGATTACATGAGTCCTAAAGTATTCAGCACCACTCCTGGAACACCAATCGGAGATGCATGCAAAATCATGGTAAGAAATGGTTTAAGAAGAATTCCGGTCATTGGTGGGGAAGCTGACATTTCCAAAGCAGCTAAAAAGCTATTGGGTATTATAACCTCTACTGATGTTATAAGATTTTTAAATGCAAAAGAATTATTTGATAATTTAAATTCCAATTTGGCAACTGATGTCTTAAAAACAACAATTACCGATATTATGGTCAAGGAACCAGTAACTGTCGAACCTAACATGACTATCGGAGAGTTATGTGACCTTTTCGCAGAAAAGAATATTGGTGGAGTTCCTGTTGTTAAAGACGATAAAGTAATGGGAATCATTACTGAAAGAGATATTTTAAACGCAGTTAAAAGAATTTAAATACTAAATAATAAGGAGATGATAATATGCAAATTAAGAATTTGATGTCTGAGGATTTAATCACTGTAGACAAAGATCAAAATCTTTCTGATGCGTTAAAATTGTTACGCAAACACAACGTTTCACGTTTGCCAGTAACCAACAATAAAGAATTAGTCGGTATTATTTCAGAAAGGGACATAGCTAACAAGCTCGGTTCTTCAAAATATGAAAGCATGCCTGCATCAAGACTTCATATTTCATCTGTAATGGTTAAAGATGTACTTACAGTTCCACAGACAATGCAATTGGAAGAGGTTGCAAAATTGATGCTTGACAACGGCATAGGTTCAGTTCCTGTAATGGACGACGACAACAAGATGGTCGGTATCGTATCAAAAGCTGATTTTGTAACACTTGCAACAGGAATTGCATTTGACAAGATAACTGTAAAGGAAATAATGTCTAAAGACGTAATCTATGCATCTTCAGCTGAAAGGTTGGTCCATGCAAGGAGATTGATGCTTGAAGCCCATGTCGGAAGATTGCCTGTCATTGATGAAGATGAACTTGTTGGAATGATTACCTCTAAAGATTTGATGAGGGCTTTCATAGACTTTAGAAAAAAAGTCCCTGAAAAGTATCAAAAATCTCAAATCAAGGAGGTTTTGGTCGAAGACATTATGTCACACAACCCAACTGTTGTGTCTAAAGACATGTCAATCACTGAAGTGTCTGAAATCATGATTGAAACAGGCTACAACGGATTGCCTGTTGTTGAAGGCTCTCAGGTGATTGGTATTATCACACAAACAGATATTTTAAGACTGATTGAAAAATTAGAATCTTAAAAACGTATAGTTGCTACAACTATACTCTTTTTTTTATTTTTAGGGGGTTTAAAAATTACATTGATTTCATTTTTAGGTCCTAAAGGAACTTTCACCCACGAAGCAGCCAACATGCTGGGCGATGACTTAATACCTTACTGCACAATTCCCGCAGTCATGGAAAGCGTCGTCAATGATGAATGTTCATTAGGGGTTGTTCCGATAGAAAACTCCATTGAAGGGCCGGTAGGCATCACTCTTGATTCGCTGGCACACAAGTACGATTTGAAAATCTATAAGGAAATAATCATTCCCATAAATCAGAATCTCATAGTCAATCCGGGAACTAAAAAGGAAGATATCGAAGAGGTATACTCCCACGCCCAGGCATTGGCCCAATGCAGGGATTTTCTAAATGGCATGGATGTGCATCTTCATTATGCGGTAAGCACGGCAAGAGCTGCCAAGGACATTATTGGCGATAAGTCCAAAGCGGCAATCGGGAACAAAAAGATTGTCGAATTGTATGATTTGGAGGTTCTTGAAGCCAGCATTCAGGACATGGACAATAATGAGACCAGATTTGTGGTATTGTCCAAGGACAATCATGAAATGACTGGCAGGGACAAAACATCAATAATCTTTTCCATCTATGAGGATAAGCCGGGCCAGCTGTATAAGATTTTGGGAATTTTCGAGAAAAACAACATTAACCTGACAAAAATCGAGTCCCGACCATCTAAAAAAGGTTTGGGAAAATATCTATTCTTCGTTGACTTTAATGGCCATATTGGTGAGGAATCCATTCAGAATATCTTGAAAGAGATTGAAGAAAATACCTATTTTTTAAAAGTTTTAGGTTCATATCCTGAATTTTAGGTAAACTTTAAATTAATGTTTATATATAATTATTCATGTACAAATTCAGGGAGGGTAGGTAATGTCAGATGAAAGAGAAAAACTTCTAAATGTCATGAGAAATTTAGAGTCTGATTATAAATCAGGTAAAATATCTGCAGAAAAATACAGTTATTTTAGATCTAAATATGAAGATAAGTTAAATTCAATAGATGCTAAGGCTGCTACAAGAAGAATTAGATCTATGCAAGGCAAACCATCTAATGACACTAAAAAAGCCAAATTGCATAAAAAACCTACCAAAAATAAGAAGAAAGAAGAACAGGACTTGGTTCAAAAATATATTATTAATCCTAAGAAGGATGATTCCAGATACAATAAAAAGAAAAAATCTTCAGTAGACAGTGGAACATTCAAATTATTGCTACTGCTGATATTGGTTGTTGGTTTTACTGCTGGAATAGCTTACGGTATTTTTAATTTGGACTTTGGATCTTTGTCCGATACTGAAACTGTAGCGATTGTTAGTGACACTGCATTCCCTGAAATTAAAGAGGTTGTCACAGTCAATAAGACAGCTACAAATAGTAGTAATTATGGTAATTATAGTTATTATGATGATTACGATGATTCTGATGAGATAGAGACTACTACGGAAACAACTACGACCACATATACTGATTCATCCAGTTCGGATAGCTCTCAGAACAGTGGTAATGGCCAACAAGGCTCAGACACTTCACAATCAGGTTCCTCTAATACTGGAGGAGGTAGTTCTCAATCCGGAAGTGAAGGTGGACGTAGTAATGAAGGGTAATTCCTTCTAGTGTCAGAGGTGATATGATGAAAAATAGTTTTTTAAAAGGAAGCATTATAACAATCATACTTTTATTATTTTTAATTTCTGCTACATCTGTAGCTAGTGCTGATAGTAATGATAATTCTGATTTAAGTATATTGTCTCTATCCAAAGGAGGAATCACTATTCAATATCCTTCCAATTGGGGCAATTCACAGTCAACATCCAACTACTCCGTAATGGCAATTTCCAAGATTGATTCCATTGATTCATTTGGTGTTGGCCAGGTCAATATTCAAGTTGAGAAAAACTCATATGAAGGAGATTTCTACACTTTTGTAAATGAAACTTATGACAAAATGCAAAAGGATCCTTCATTTCAGTTAGTTTCATCCGGAGGAGTTTCCATTGGGGGAATGGATGCGGTGGAATACATCTACACTTCCAGCCAAAGTGATGTTGAAAAAGAGCATAAGGCAGTCTGGTTTGAAAAAGGCGGTCAGGCTTATGTCATAATGTACAGCGCTCCGATTGATCAGTTTGAAGATAATTTGTATGTCTTTGATTATGTACTGTCAGGAATACAAATTACTTAATTTCTTTTTTTAGGTGTTATGATGATTATTTTATGTGTTACAGGTAGCGTCGCTGCTAGCGAAGCTATCAAATTGACCCGTGAATTTAGAAGAAATGATGTTGAAGTTAAATGCTTCATGAGTGAGGCGGCCTGTGAACTTATTCATCCCAATTCCATGGAGTTTGCAACCGGAAACAGTGTAGTCACAGAACTGACAGGTGAAATTGAGCATGTCAAATACTCTCAGGAAGATTTGATATTGGTAGCACCGGCTACAGCAAATACAATCTCTAAATTTGCATATAAGATAGCCGATAATCCGATTTCCACCCTTTTAATCACTGCATATGGCCACGACACTCCAATCGTTTTTGTCCCATCCATGCATGATTCAATGTATAAGGCCATAAAAGACAATATTGAAAAAATAAAAGAGGAAGGCTCAGCAACATTCATCAAGCCTCGCATGGATGAGGGAAAAGCCAAATTCCCATCCAAAGAGGACATTGTACTGGAATCTTTAAGGACAATTAATTTGCATAAAAAGGAATGATACTATTAAAGGGAAAAAAGTTTTGATAAGTCTGGGAGGGACTTATGAGCCAATCGATTCTGTAAGGGGGATTACAAACAAGTCTTCCGGAAAAATGGGTTTGGAGCTTGCAAAAGAAGCATACATTCGCGGTGCCGATTTGAAATTGGTTGTAGCTAATGTCAGTGTTGATATTCCTTCTGTTTTTGATGTTGTTCATGTTGAAACAAGTAGCGAGATGAATGATGTTATTCTGGATTTGATTTCTGACTATGACATTTTCATTTCAACAGCTGCGGTGTCAGACTTTGAGTTCAGGCAAAAGTCCGACAAGAAGCTTGATTCAAGCAGTTCTCTTTTTTTGAATCTCAAGCCTACTACCAAAATCATTCGCCAAATCAAGAAGATCAATCCAGATATATTCCTTGTTGGCTTTAAGGCTGAATTCAACATTTCACGTGATGATATAATTTGCTGCGCCAGAAAGCAGATTGCCGATGCCGGAACAGATCTGGTTGTTGCCAATGACATATCCAAATGTCACTTCGGTTCTGATGAGAATGAGGTCTTAATCGTCGATGATGAGGTGCTGTCAGTGCCGTTGGCTTCAAAAAAGGAAATTGCAAAAACTATTATTGACGTAATTTCAAAAAAGATTTAAGTCTACCTATATGTCTCACCGATAATTGTTTAGTTTGAATATTCACTCGTCTTATTTTAATTATTTCTTAATTTATTTTTATATTGACATTAACGGTTGCCATTTTAATGAACTATATAATTAAAATAAAGGTAGGTTCAAGAGGAGCAGTATCTGATTTTCACCAAATTTTTTTAGGTCATACTAAATTACTTTGAAATTGTTTTATTTTTGGCATGTCACATCGTTTAAATTTGATTTTGAAATTGTAATTACATGTCAAGGGCAATATTGTTTTTACTATGTATGGCAACATCATATAATAATTGAGTTTCAAACATATTTGCATATGCAATAATAAGCTCAGAATAGTAATACTTTTTTAAATAAAATAAGCAAATTAATCTTTGAAAAAAATTCTTTTAAAAATAGTTATTTCAATAAAATAAGTTCATGCCTTTAGGCTTTAGTTAAATGGAGTGATTAATAGAGTGAATCAACCTAAAGGACGTTTCAATGAACTTTTATTTTATTTGCATTAGCATATTTTATATTTTATTTTCTAGTATAAAAAGGTATTGGAGTAATACTTTTTGGCAATTTTTGTAGTAATTTTTTACTTTTCTTAGAAGTATTTTTTTGTTGATTTTCTCTCAAAAATCAAGTGATTTTTTCAAAAATTTTTCCTTGATGGACATTGCATTATTGTCTTTTTTGTATAGGTTTTGTTTTGCAATTTGGTTAATTTTAAAAATTTAATCTTAGGTTTTCCTTTGATATTTGGTAGATTTTGATTTAACATTTTAATTGCCTTTAGTTTTTAGGGGTTGTGTTGTAGAATCATTAAATATTTGTTCTATTTGATGAAATTTTCAAGTATTTTGAATCATATAATTTCTGAGGTAGTGATATTCAGTAGAGCGTTGATTGGATATTTTTTTACTAATGCTCCAACAAACATTCTTGTTTTTCATAAGATAAAATTTCAAATAAATCTAAAGGCTTTGTTTTTAGAATATCTAATTAATTTTAATTATTTTTAGGATATATTTATTAATGGCTGGAAAATTACTGAAATAAAAGATTTTGGGTACTGAATTTGAATCAAACTATTGTCTAAAAATAAAAAGAATAACTCTTTTCATTATTTGATTTTAATTTTAGTGTTTTTAGTTACTTTGTAGTAGTAGTTGTTTCCTTTATAGGTAATTGCTGCTTTGTAAGTTCCTTTTTTAGTTAGCTTAGTAATTTTAAAGGTTGCTTTGCCTTTGCTGTTGGTTTTTACTTTGTATGTTTTACCTTTAACTTTTAAGGTTACTATTGCTTTTTTCATTGCTTTTTTGCTGTTTTTCAGGATTATTGTGTATTTTTTGATTTTTGTAGTTCTTTTGAATGTTTTTGATTTGGCGATTATTTTTGTTTTCTCTTTATTGATGGTAATTTTGATAGTTTTACTTGTTGGACTGTAATTACTATTTACAATTTTAATTACCATGTTTTTTTTACCGGCTTTTGCAGTTTTTAGGATTTTTGCAGTTAATTTTATTGAAGCAGATCCCTTTTTGATGGTGGAAGTTCCAATTTTTTTGCTGTTTAGTGTAAATGTTACTTTGATTCCATCAGTTATACTTTTGAAGTTAACTTTGTAGGTTCCGCCGTAATTAATCGTATATGCCGCATTTTTTGCATTAATTGTAATGTGTTTTTTATTTACAGTGAAATTAACGGGAATTTCTGCTCTTATGATGTTATTGTCAATGTATGTAATATTGGCATTGTAAGTTCCAGCATTTAATTTAGGAATAACAAGTGTTGCGATTCCATCTTTTACATCAGCATAATATTCAACATTATTAACTCTAACAACCACTTTACCACTGTTCAATGGGTATATGGTGCTGCTATTTACCTGAACTTTGATGTTGACTGAATTACCGTAAACAACATCTTTAGCTTCAAGAATACTCATGCTTACTGTATCGTTTACCAATGGAACATCATTTGTAACATTATCTAAAGTTATTTTAGCACCTATGTTAACATCAATGCAATTTTCACCATTGCCTATGAATTCAGAATTGCTGATAATCATGTCGGTTTGGGTTTTAATTGCACTGCCTTCAGTTGCATTGTTGTCAATGAATTTAGAGTTGTCTATGGTTGTTTTACCATTATTGTAGATTGCTCCACCATAAGTAGCATTGCCATTAAAGAATTTAATGTTTTTCAAGGTTACATTGTTTGCTTGAATGTTGAATATTCTTGCAAGTCCTGCTCCGTTGATTGTGTGTCCTTTTCCATCAATTGTGAAGTTGTCTTTGCTGATTGTGATTCCATTTTCAAATTTCTTATCGATATCTGTATATGTATAATCATTTGCTAATTCAAGATAATTTCCATGGTTTTCGATTTGATGGGAAAGCATTGTGAATGTTTCATTGTTAAGCACTGTGAATGCTTTGATGCATGCTACCTGCAGGGCGGTTTCTTTGGTATTATATGGATCATAATTATAGAGGTCAGTCCAGTTTTCACCGTCAAAGCTTATAAATGAAATGTTTTCGCTGTAAAATTTATTGACATAGTTTATCCCTTCACAGATTGGGACGCTGGCATTCTGGTGATTGATTTGGAATTCTATTTCAAAAACATCACCAATTTCCAATGGAATGAACTCTCCGAGTTCAATTGTCCAGTATCCTGATTTTGAAAATCCTGATTTGCTTAACTTTAAATCATTGTTGACGTAGACTGATAAATTCCAAAAGCTATCTTCCTTGAAATATGTGGATGCTCCGGCTAAAAGTTCATTGTTTGTTGCATTGAATCTGTTTTTATACCATACTGTATTATTTTGGGTATTGATGAAATCATTTTGTGCCTGGTCGTACTGGTAATTTTTCTCATATTTTATTGTACTGTTGAATATAATCACGGATGTTCCTAAAAAGTAGGAATTTGGAGGACAGGAAGTATCATAATATGAAACATAGAAATAACCGTCTTCTCCCCAGTCATGGCCCCAACTGTTTTTACAAATCCATGCTCCTAGTCCTGGAGCATTAGGTATTTCCATTGTATCATTCCAACCTACAATAACAATTTCGTGATTGGAATAAATGGATTCATTGTAATACTGCTTAACAGAATTTGTTGAATAGATATCGGATACTGCTCCTCCATATTTCATTATAGCTTTTTTAATTTCATCATTGTCTGTGAAGTTATCCCTTTTAAGGTTTAAAATATTTTGAACGTGCAATACACTATCAAACAAATTTGAATATCGGCTAATCTCAATATATGGGTCATCCTCTTCTAAAACGGGACCTAGCCAACTTACAAGGTAACCTGTGTGTGTATTGGGATATCCTCCATAATTTGGTTCATAAATCCAACCGAATGGTGATGTGTTACTTGCAATGTTTTTCATGTTGTTTTCTGAAAGGTCCAGTAATAAGTTATGTGCTTTTAAGACATTTGACTCTAATCCTCCAATTGCTGCAAAAGCCCAGCAGTTACCCTCATCATCCTGGTTCTTAACGGAAGTAGTCTGGTTTAAGTCAACTAAATTGTAATATGGGGGGATGTAATCAGTATCAGCATAATTGCCTATGAAAAATGTGTAATTTCTGCTGATAATTATTAGATTATCCTTATCATATGAAATGTAATTGACATATACGGTTTTATTGTCTTTTGCTGAATTATTCTCATAATTATTTTTTGAAAAATCTTGAGTTGATTTGGAAACGATATAAATTGCGCTGCCATAACCGCTGGCATTATTATTTTTAAATGTATTGTTTTCAATTACCACATTTCGCATATCTGTTAGATATATTGCAGATCCAAAATCACCAGTATTTGATGAGAGTAGTGAGTTTATCAACTTTAAATCTCCATTTTGGTGAAAATAAGCTCCATTGATGCTTGATGAATTTGTTATGGTCAGATTATCGAATGTTGAATTACAATAGCTGATGAATATTCCCGCACCATATTTTGATTTAGCATTAACTATTGATATATTAAATCCAATTAATGAGTGGGAATCGCTACAATATATTGCTCCACCTCTTGATGTTGAAGAGCAATTGATAAACTCAGTTGAGGTGATGTTTATTAGAAATGGATAATCAAATACATTTTCAAATAATATTGCACCTCCCCTATCGGCTTGGGAATTATGAAACTTACAATCGTTGAAATTGATGTTTCCATAAGAGATATAAATGGACCCTCCAGTTTGCTTTGCTTTTGAATTATAAAATGTACAATTGTTAACAGTGAAATTTAAAAGGTCGTAAGTTGTATAACATATTGATCCACCTCTTTTCCCTGCAGTATTGTTTATAAATTCGCAATTGGATATATAAAGATTGCCTATAAATGTATAGACTGATCCGTAAGTAGATGTGCCGGTATTGTTAATGAATTCACAACCCTCAATTGAAGCATCTGCCTTATTTACACGAATACATGGTGTGCTTTTTGCGGTATTGTTCACGAATTTGGAATTGATTATATTGATTGGCGATTTTTCACAAGTCAATACTCCTGAAGCAGATCCTACTTTGTTGTTGATAAATTCGCAGTTGGAAATGGTGAGGTTTGATTTGGATGCATAAATTATTCCATAAGTTATATATGAATCTGATTCGACATTTTCGTTGTCAATGATTTTTGAGTCTTTAATATTCACTGTGCTGTAATATGCTTCTAAAATGCCTGCATCTAAAAGGGTGTTATTGTAAAATGTACAATTCACCAGATTGATATTGCTGCTGTCACTGTAGCCGTTGTAAATCATTCCTGTTGGGAAGTCTTTAGAGTAGTTATATTTGAAATCTTTGAAAATGACATTCGATAAGGTCATGTTTTCAGGAGCATAGATTTTGATGTTTTTCAGGGTAAGATTCTTGAATGATACAAATCCGGTTATATGGATAGTGCTTCCGTTACCGTTGATGATAGTATTTGATGTGTCTTCACCGATAAATGTAATGTTTCTGTGTTCGGATTCCTGTTTATAGTCATATTCCCCATCTGTCAAGTAAATGATTGAATCATTTTTAAGGTCATTGTCTGTCAATTCTTTGTGGGGAGCATCAACAGATGTGATGTCTTCAGTGTTGTTAACATTTAGAATAGTATTGTCAGAAATTGTATTTCTGCTGTCTATTTCAATTAAATCAGTATTATTATCACTTGCGCTTGTTGCAGGGATAATAAACAATAAAAATATTAGAAGCGTTATAAGAAAATATTTATTTTTTAACATAATTTCACATTTCCACAATATTATGTAGTTATTCTTAATATTTAGTATATTGGGGTATAATAGTTGAATTAAGTTGCACTGTGATGAATAAAAACTATTAGAAAGTGAGGTTGCAAAAGTTTGATATATTTTGATAAGTATCTAAGTAATACTTTTTCGCGATTTTTGTAGTAATTTTTTATAGTTCTCAGAGCTATTTTTTTGCTGATTATCACTTGCAAATTAGGTGGTTTTTTTAAAAATTTTTCTTTCATTGACAATGCATTATTGCCTTTTTTGTACTAGTCTTATTTTACGATTTGATTAATTTTAAAAATTTTATCTTATGTTTTCTTTTAATATTCTTTTGATTTCAATTTAAGAGTTTATAGGTTATTGGTTTGAATAGTTTTACTTGTAAAATTCATGATTGTCTTTTTTATCTGATGGGATTTTCAAATGATATGCTCTTTGTAATTTTTGATGTTCTGATATTTATTGAAGTATTGTGGTGATACATTTTGGGCTATTGGTTGATATTATTTCTTTTTGGCAATGGCATGAAAAATTAAATGCCATTTAATCTTTTGATTTTTATTTAATTGTATAAAATGGCTCTGTACAAAGTTATCATGATGAACTATACTTCAATTCTTTATTACTAATTTAATAAAGTTCGGTCCTAAATTGTCATATGGGGTCTTAGTAAAATCCTTGGATGAGGATAGTTTGTAAAGTCTGAGAGTCCTGATTTGAATAATATATGATAAACATGACAAATATGTAATTATTAGATAATAATTTAAATGAGCATATCTAAATTTAATAAGTAAGAGGTAATATTATGGTGAAAATGGAAATTGAATTAACAGATGAGCAATTTGAAAGGTTTGAAATTTTAAAGTCAAAAGGGGTTGATGTTGGTCAGGCTATTGACCTTCTTTTTGGAATTCAAGGTGAGATTATCTCTCAAGTTGAAGAACAAGAAAATGAAAAGAATTTATTAGAAAAAATATCTGATACAAATTATGACGTGGAAATAAAACAGCAATTGCTGAAGAAAAATTATCAGAAAGACAAAACCTCTGACAGAGCAATACGGGACACCAAACAGAATTTAAAATGGTCTAAATTTTTTGAATTATAGATTTCAACATGCAATATTATAATTTAACAGTCTAAATTGTTATAGTATAATATTAATAGTTACTAAATTATTAGGGCTGATTTAAAAAATCAGTTTCAAAAAACTTTAGATGAAATGTTTAAAGAGGGAACCGTTGATAAAATCGCTGAAAAGTATAATGCTTACAACATTCCTGAAGGATTAATCCGTAAATGAATTATGGGTGAATAAATTCCATTTATAATCAATGGAATTTCATTGAACAATGAACTATGATTAAACAATAAATATATTACTTGGAAGTTCTATGATTGACAGATTAAAAAATAACCTATGCAATGATAAAAAAATAGCAATAATATTGACAGTTTTGTTCATATTCAATATTCTACTTTTCATTAACCTATTTGGATATATGACTATTGTAAAACATGTAGATATTTCAGTAGTGCATGAGATTGGCACCATTATCTCAGCAATTATCATTTTAGGATTTATTTCAACCAGGCTTCCAAAATTTAAAAAGATTACTGACGGATCCATTTATGAAATCGCTTATCTGGTAATTATCGGTTTGTTGAGCATTACAGTTTCTTATTTTAACAAATCTACAAATGGGGAGTCGTTATGGGCTCCATTTTTAGAGATGTTTAGGATGCTGTCCGTTATATTGATTTTAACATACATAGCTACCAAATCCAAAAGTTTCATGGCTATAGTTAGGGGAGATATTTCAAGAAAAGCAATAATATGGCAGATTATTATATTTGCAGTCCTTGGAATTTTGTCATCATATTTCACTTTAAACATTAACGGAATCCCTGGCAATGCAAGAACCTTGGTTGTGATGATTGCAGCATTATTCGGTGGGCCTTATGTTGGAGTTCCGGTCGGACTCATATCTGGCGTTTGGAGATACTTCATGGGAGGACCTACTGCACTTCCATGTGCCGTTACAACAATACTATGTGGTATTATAGGGGGATTAATCTATAAATGGAGCGATGGAAGATTTTTAAATCCATTCAACGGTGCACTGCTGATGCTTCTCTATAGTGGATTTGACATGTTTATAATATCAGTTTCAAGTTCCGGAGGACAGGGATTAATCATTGCCAATGCGCTTTATGCTCCAATGACTTTCACAGCTGTGCTGGGAATTATATTGTTTTCCATGTTTTTAATTGAGAAAAAAGAGGAAGTTTCAACAGAACTTGAAAAGGAAATTTGGGAAAACACACAAAACATTTCAACAAATATGGATATTATTGATGTGCATACAGATAGAATAATTGAGTTGTCGCAGGAATTAGAGGAATATAAAAATAAAACTCTTCGTTTAGAAAAGGAACTGCAAGAAATTAAAAATGATAAAAATAAATAGGTATATATGTATCTGCCATGGAACATTATTGCTGGAAACCTTATTTCATTGTTTGCCGGAATTTTTGTAATATTTAGCTTATGGGTAAATGATGATAAAAAAGCATATAAATACCAAATACTAAATGCTTTTATACTGATTATCGCATCATTTTTCTTTAATTCATACGTCGGCATGGTAGTCATGGCAATGGTTACAATAAGGCTATGTATGGTTTATAAAGATAGGTTTTCCATCAGATGGGCGATATTTTTCGTTGTATTGTCTACTGTTATAGGTTTTGCGGTAAATAACTTAGGGCTTGTTGGTTTGATTCCAATAATTGCAACAGTTCAAATCACAGGGTGTATTTCTTTCTTCAAATTAGTTCGCAATCATGGAATAATTGATGAAGGTGTGGGAGTATAATTAATGGACTATAATAAGTATATCGAGTCTTAGATAGTGAGGTAGCAAAAGATTAATCTACTTTGATATCTATCTAAATAATATTTTTTTTGCGATTTTTGTAGTAATTTTTTACTTTTCTTAGAAGTATTTTTTTCAGTGATTATCACTTGCAAAATAGGTGATTTTTTTTAAAAATTTTTCTTGCATTTACAATGTATTATTGCCTTTTTTGTAAACAATCATATCCATTTTATAATGATCCTAATTGGGGATATTGTGAAAATAAAAAAAGAATGGCAGTAGATGCGCGTTGCACCTATCTGATTTTAATTTTAACAGTTTTGGTTACTTTGTTGTAGTAAGAGCCGCCGTTATATTTAATAACTGCTTTGAAAGTTCCTTTTTTAGTTAATTTGGTAATTTTAAATGTTGCCTTGCCTTTGCTGTTGGTTTTGGTAGTGTATGTTTTACCTTTAACTTTTAAGGTAACTTTTGCTTTTTTCATTGCTTTGTTTTTGCTGTTTTTCAAGGTTATTGTGTATTTTTTGGTTTTTGTTGTTCTTTTGAATGTTTTTGCTTTAGCAGTCATTTTTGTTTTTTCCTTATTTATGGTAATCTTAACAGTTTTACTAACAGGTGAGTAATTTTCACTGTTGATTTTAATAATAAGGTTTTTGGTACCTGCTTTAGCAGTTTTTAAGATGCTTGTAGTTAACTTTATTGAAGCGACTCCATTTTTGATGGTGGATGTTGCGATGTCTTTGCCGTTTAATGTAAATGTTACATTAACTCCATCAGTCACATTCACGAAATCAACATTGTATGTTCCACCATAGTTGATGACATACGCAGCATTTTTCGCATTTATTGTAACATTTTTTAGATTTACGGTGAAATTAACAGGAATTTCAGCTCTTGTGATGTTATCGTCAATGTATGTAACATTGGCAGTGTTGGATCCAGCATCCAGGTTTGGAATAACAAGTTCTGCGATTCCTTCTTTTACCTCAGCGATATATTCGACATTATTGACTTTAACAGCCACTTTACCACTGTTCAATGGAGCTATGGCGCTGCTGTTTACCTGAACTTTAATGTTGATGTCATCGCCGTAGGTAACATCTTCAGCTTCAAGAATCTCCAGGCTTATTGTATCGTTTACCAATGGTTTATCACTTGAAACGTTGTTTAAGGTTAATCTGGCATCTTCATCAACGAATATGCAGTTTTCACCGTTGCCGATGAATTCGGAATCGCTGATGATCATATCGCTCTCGGTTTCAATTGCTCCGCCGGATTCTATTGCGGTGTTGTTTTCCAGTAAAGTATTTTTTATTGTTAATGCTTCATAATTATAGATTGCTCCACCATATTTTGCATTGTTGTCTGTAAATTGGGAGTCTGTTATAGTTGTTTCACCGTCATTGTCCACTGCTCCACCATTTTCTTTTGCAGTGTTGCTTGCAAATTTGGAGAGTGTTATTGTCATGTCACTTTCAAAGTTGTAGACTGCTCCACCATTGTACTCGGCGGTGTTTTGTGTGAAGTTGGCGTTTGTTATTTCAATTTCACCATTATCAGTATTGATTGCTCCACCGAATCTTGCGGTGTTCTGTGTGAAGTTGGCGTTTGTTATTTCAATTTCACCATTATCAGTATTGATTGCTCCACCGTATCTTGCGGTGTTTTGTGTGAAGCCTGTGTCTGTTACGGTTGTTTTTCCATAATCGTTATAGATTGCTCCGCCCAGTCTTGATGCAGTGTTGTTTGCAAATTGGCTATTTTCAATATTTGCTTCACCTCTGTCATTATCGATTGCTCCACCATATGCGGCATTGTTGTTTTCCAGTCTGCAATTATCCATATCAAGGTAATATCTGTTTTCGATTGCCCCGCCGTATCTTGCGCTGTTTAGGGTGAAGTTGGTGTTTGTTATCTCCATTTCACCGTTGTCATTGTTGATTGCTCCACCATATTCCTTTGCAGTGTTGTTTGCAAATTGGGAGTCTTTTATATTTATTTCATTGTCATAATGACTGATGACTCCACCATATTTTGCGCTGTTGTTTGCAAATAAAGAGTTAAAAATTTCCATATTTCCTGTGTTGTAGATTACTCCACCGTTGTAGTCCGCAGCATTGCATGTGAACTCGTCATCTGTTAGGGTTAGGCTGCCTCCTTCATTACGGATTACTCCTCCATATTTTGCAGTGTTTTGTGCAAAATGGGTGTTTGCTATATAGATGCTAACAACTTCCCCATTATAGATTGCTCCTCCTTCGAATGCCCTGTTTTGTGCAAAGCTGGAGTTGTCTATATCTAATTGGGACACATCAGCATAGATGGCCCCTCCGGTCGGAGCATTGTTTTGTGTAAATGAAGTATTCACAACACTTGCAATACTAGTTTTAACATATAGTGCACCGCCTTTTTCACTTGCTGTATTGTTTGTGAAATTACAGTTGATAACAGCCAGATTATTGTTTGTATAAATTGCTCCACCATTTTCAGCGTGATTGTTCTTGAATGAAACTTCTTCAATAATGCCATCGCCGCCGGCAGCTATTGCACCGCCGTTAATTGCAGAATTGTCAATAAATTCCACATTGAATATTATGTTTTCAAAGCCTTCAAAGAAATTAACTCCTCCGCCTGTAGGAGCATTATTGTTGATGAAATTGCCGTTGAAGGTTATGTTGTGAGGAGTTTGTCTGTAGTTTATGCCCCCACCATTTAACGCTGCAGTATTGTTTATAAAATCACATGTGAATGTGCTATTTGTTGACACATCCTTGAATGTTATTGCCCCACCGTTTCCAACAGAGGCATCAACTTTTCCTAAAGCGCTGTTGTTTGTGAAATAACAGGTAAAGTTATTGTTATTGGTGGTATTGTAGAAAAATATTGCCCCTCCACATGATTTGGCAACATTGAATGTGAAGTTTGAGTCGAATTTATTGTCATTTGCCTTTTTGTAAAAAAAGATTGCACCGCCGTAGAGTGCGTAATTGTTTGTGAAAATGCTTTCAAAACTATTGTTTTCAGCCAAACTGTTGAAAAATATTGCTCCTCCACTGGCTTTTCTTGCACTATTATTATAAAAGTCGGCAGAAATTATGTTATTGGAAGATTTAGCTTGGAAGCATAATGCTCCACCAGTTCTTTCAGTCGCATTACCTTCAAAATAGCCGGCAATTATTACACTATCAGTTTCATTGTTAAAGAATATTGCACCACCTCGGACAGCACAGTTATTAATAAAAATGGAGTTGATTTCACAATTTGAAATATTGCCATCAGTTCCTTGCCAGTAAATCGCACCTCCATCGGATTCTGCTGTATTGCTGGAGAATTTACAGATAGTTACTTTCCCAGCAGTTCCTTGCCAGTAGACTGCACCGCCATCGGATTCTGCTGTATTGTTGGTAAAGTGAGAGTCGTTAACTGTTCCATTAAATGCATTCCAGTAGACTGCACCACCATTGTCTGCTTGGTTATTGGCGAAGCTAGAGTTGTTTGTTATTCCATTATATGCATACCAGTATATTGCACCACCATTGTCTGCTTGGTTGTTAGTGAAATTACAATTGGTTAGTGTACTATTACTTCCTTCCCAATAGACTGCACCACCATTATCTGCCTGATTGTTCATGAAATTACAGTTGTTTGCTAATCCATGTCTTTTTTGCCAGCTGATTGCACCACCATTGGACCCTGTGTTGTTTATGAACTCGGAGCTGTTCACGATTCCATTTTCTCCTTCCCAATAGACTGCACCACCGTCGTTTCCATTATTTTTAATGAAACTGCTATTATTTACAGAACCCTCAAGAGCATTGAGGTCCCAGAAAAGTGCACCACCATTAATTGAGGTGTTATTTGCAAAATTGGAGTTGTTAATTGTTCCATTATATGCATTCCAGTAAACTGCGCCCCCTCTTTGTGATCCTTGGTTGTTGATGAAGTTACAGTTGTTTATTGTTCCATTAGCAGAATTTGAATCCCATTGGACTGCACCGCCACTAAATTTTGTTGCGGTGTTGTTTATGAAATTGGAGTCGTTTATTGTTCCATTAACTCCGCACCAGAAGACTGCACCTCCCCTTAGTTTTGCATAGTTGTTGGTGAAGTTACAGTTGTTTATTGTTCCATTAGCTCCATACCAGCAGATTGCACCGCCATTATCAGTAGCATTACCATTTATGAAGTTAATATTTTTTAATGTAACGGTGTTTGCCGTAATATTGAATATTCTTGCAAGTCCTGCTCCATTGATTGTGTGTCCTTGTCCGTCAACATTAAAATTGGCCTTGTCAATCACGATTCCAGTTGTATAATTGGAATCCTTTTCAGGATTATAAGTGTAATCTTTTGTTAATTGTATTGTGCTTGTTGTTGAGTTGGTAATTTCTGCATTTAAAGTTGAAAAATCGCTAATCTCATTTTCGCCATTGGATATTTCTTCAGTATTTATGTCGGTTTGCGCTACTATTTCATCAGATGCATTATCTGCTGCACTTATGCAAGATAAACTGATTAAAGCAAATAAAATCATCGCAGCTATTATGACTTTATGTTTAATAATAATCCCTCCTATTCAATAAAAAGTAAATATAATGTTGTGTTTATTTAAAAAGCATTTAAGATTATCCTTTGCAAACTATGCCCTTTTTTTAAAAATTTTTTTCTACTAGAAAGGCAATATGGTCTTTTTCGTATGGTTCCAGTTTCACTTTTTCAATAATCTTAAAGCCTTTCTCTTTCAGTTTCTTCTCCTGTTCCTTGAATACCTTTTTAGGCTTTTGCACTACATCTATACTTCTGGCCTTTATCATTAAAAGACCCATGCCGTTATCCTTTGCAAACAGGTTCATGTTTTTCATAAACAGTTCGCTTTGTGTTGGCTGGGCGACATCACAGTATACCAGGTCAGTTTTTTCCACAATGTTGAGATATCCTTTAGGTTTTGTTGCA
This sequence comes from uncultured Methanobrevibacter sp., assembly GCF_947169325.1. Classification (GTDB taxonomy): domain Archaea; phylum Methanobacteriota; class Methanobacteria; order Methanobacteriales; family Methanobacteriaceae; genus Methanocatella. Next base: position 56,412 of record NZ_CAMVPN010000003.1, read on the forward strand.
TCACCTAAAATCGGAGCAATATTAAGTCTTTGTCTTGAGAGTTGGACCAGTTTTTTAGCTGTTGTAGGTGAAAATTCAACTGCATAAATTCTTCCATTGATTACGATATCTGAAATGTGTGAAACTGTTGTTCCGGTTGAAGCGCCAAGGTACAGCACTTTTGAAGTGTCCTCAAGTTTCAGATTTTCCAATCCATTTAAAAGAGCTGCTGCCAATTTGGACCTTCTGGGATTCCATATCCTGTACTCGTCATCCTCTTTGATTAGCTCTTCTCCATAAACTGAAATTCCAGGAGTCAAATTCTTGGTGGCCACATTACCGTCTTTAAAATAAACATTCATGTCCTATCTCCTTTTCTTTCTTTTTTTGCCTTTTCGCTTCTTGTTTTTGGATTTTCCCTTTTCTTCATTTCGTTTTTTGGTTGTCTTTGTTGGAAACGGATTGTTCTTTTCTATCTCTTCAGCTTTCTGGATAAAATCATCATAAGCGTTTTCATCAAAAGTCTTGGTAAAAACGTCCCTTCTCACGGCCAGTGATATTTTTCCTGCAAGCATTCTTGCAATCTTTCCACGATTCCACCATTTTGCTCCCCTTACCTGTGGGTGCTGGTATATCAAACCGTATTTTGGAGGTCTGTCTCCGCTTTTCAAATGCCTGAACAATGCCTTTTCGGCACCCATAATCTGAACTGTGCTTGAAGGATAAATTGCAAGGCGTTTAAGACCTCCTGCATGTGAAATTAATTTTGCACCAAGAGATGATCCGACCAACAGCCTTAAATTCGGTGCAATGTCCTCCATTTTGCTGTCAATGTATGCTTCAATTTCCTTTCTTGTTTTTTGAAGTTCATAAATGGATTTTGCATATGTGTTCATTATCTCCAAATCCTTGGCGTTAATGTCATCTTCTAAGTCTAAAACGTTTTCGGGGAATGCTTCAGGTTTTGCTTCAATGATCTTTTCCTTGGTTTCATTTTGCGAAATCAGTCTAATGTATGTTTCATTGCTTTTGATGACGTCCATTTCAGGGAAATAAAGTGCATACCATTCCCTGATTCTTTCGATTAATTTGGATATGGTCTCGTCAATCTCGTCAATTGAATTGATTGCCTGAATCAGGTGCTTGTCTTCGCTTGCAGATTCCTTTTTAATCTTATAAATTGCCAGTCTTTGATATATGTCTGCAATATCTTCGCCATCCAATTCGAACTCTTCATAGTTGCTTCTCAGGTATTCTCCGCCCTGGTTTGGTGTTTGTATTTTTATTTTATCGTTATTGTAGTCGGATAATCTTTTGTTTGATTCGATTATAATATTGTCATAATCATTTGACAACTCTTTGATTAGTTCATCTTCTTCCAAGACTATTTTCTTATCGTCGATTTCAGCCAATCTGTTTATTATTTCAATTTCTGGAAATAATTTTTTAGAAATAAGTTCATTTTCACTATTAAAAGCATAAAATCCTTTAATACTGTAAGTTATATAGCATTCCATGCAATAATTTATTCATTTTATTTCTAATAAGTATTTTTAATTTAAGGTAAATTTTACAGATTTGATGCAATTTTCTAATTCTATACAATATAACATGTTAAAATTGAATTTACAGATTAAAATTCTAGTTATTTTATATGTTAAGTAGTTTAATAAAGGTATTGTGGGTTTTTGACCACTTAGGTTTAAAATATCTTAATTCAACACAGGTGATTTTAATGAAAAAGGATTGGAAAATGTTTTTAGAAGTAACTTTAGAAATCGTTAAAATCATTGTTATGATTTTAAAATAACTGATTTTTAGGGCGGTATTTAGTTGTTGAATGTAAAGGAAAGAGTTTTGGTATTTTCTCTCTAGTGGGGTTCTTACCACAATTATGCTCAGAGGAGATGTAAATAAAATTTATATATGTGCTGTAATAAATAGTAATTTGTGAGAAAATCTCATGTGTTGAATTAAATTAATGGGGTTAGAATCATGTATTCTAGCTCTATTCCTTTAAACTTGTTTTAATTTCATTTTATATTCTTATTATATGTATTTTTCATTGAAAATTATTAGTTGGTTAACGTTTATATATCTCTTGGGAGATATATTACTTTGAGATTTAATCTCGTGAATTGTATTGAATTAATGGGGTTAGAATCATTGATTCTAGCTCTATTTCTTTAAAATCTTTTTTTTAATAAATTTTCAATTATCTTGTTTTCAAAGTATTTTTAGGATGAAGTTTAAATTATAAATTGTATGTCAAATGAAGGTTTAGATGATTTAAGATATGAGCTGGAACTTAAGAATGCTGAAATTGATGAGCTTATGATGGATCTTCAAAACAAGATTGAGGAAATCAACAAGCTGAAGCTGTATGCAACAAAATTGAAATACGAAAAGAAAAATCTTGAAGACAAATTGGATACCAAGATAGACTATGACAAGTCCCAAATGAAGGAACTGGATGACTTGACTGAAAAATTAAGGGAAAAAGATGCAATCATTGAAGATAAGCAGGATCAGGTTAAATATTTAAGATCCCTGATTGACGATTACAGACAACAGCTAAGTCAAAACACCGAAAACCTTGAAGTTCAGCTTAAGAAAATCACCAAAACCTATGAAAATCTGCTTGAGCAGAAGGATGCAATTATCAAAAAGCAGGATGAAGAAATATCCAATCTAATCAAATCCAAAGAAGAAATTGTAAAATCAAATAAGACAAATGTCATTAGTTTGAAATTGCAAAATGAGAAGTATCAGGAAATCATTGATAAATTAACAAAAACTAATTAAACAATTAATTACAAAGTTGATATTATGTTAAAAACAAATGTTTGTGGGGTAGAATTCAGAAATCCATTGATGTTGGCTGCGGGCATTATGGGAAGTAATGCATCATCCATGAATTGGATTTTAAAATCAGGCGCTGGAGGAGTAGTTTCAAAATCATTTTCACTAAATCCTCATCCGGGTTATCCAAATCCGACAACTGTTGCGGTTGAAGGTGGCATTTTAAATGCAATCGGACTTTCAAATCCCGGTGTCGATAACTTTAAAGAAGAGCTTAAAAAAATTGAAAGACAGAACAATGTGGTCATAGCTTCAATATACGGGGCAACTCCAGATGAGTTCTCCGCATTGGTTGGTGAAGTTCAGGATTATGTCGACATGATTGAACTTAACATTTCATGTCCTCATGCGATGGAAGGATTCGGAGCATCAATTGGTCAGGACTGCAATTTAAGCCACACTATAGTATCAGCTTCCAAGGATGCAAGTGATGTTCCAATCATTGCGAAACTGACTCCGAATGTTACTGACATCACTGAAATCGCAAAAACCTGTGAGGATGCAGGTGCTGACGCATTATCTCTCATCAACACCCTGGGTCCGGGCATGAAGATTAACATTGATGTTGCCCGTCCTGTATTGTTCCATAAATCCGGGGGAATGAGCGGTCGTGCAATCAAGCCGATTGCAATAAGCAATGTCTATTCCGTTTATGAAGCGGTTGACATTCCATTGATTGGCGTTGGCGGAATATACAATTTTGAAGATGTGGTTGAATTTATTTTTGCAGGTGCAAGGGCAGTTCAGATAGGCACTGCAATCATGGATGAGGGTGTCAATGTATTCGATGACATTAACAGCGGCCTTGAGAAGTTCATGGCTGAAAAGGGATATTCATCCATTGATGAGATGGTAGGACTTGCACACAGGGAGTTGTAAACATGATTAATGAGCCAAAAATAGTTGAAATCAAAGAAATTATCGATGAAACTCCTACAATTAAGACTTTTAAATTTGATTGGGATTTTGAAACACTCGGAAAACCAAACCCCGGTGAATTTCTGATGGTTTGGAATTTCAGAAATGAAAAGCCGATGTCCATAGCTCAGATTAACGATAACGAATTGGCAATTACAGTCAAAAACATCGGTGAGTTCACATCTCAATTGCACAACCTGAAAATCGGTGATGTAATTGGTGTCAGGGGAAGCTACGGCAATGGCTTTGACAATTCATTTGAAGGCAAAAACATCATAGCCATTGGTGGAGGAGTCGGAATGGCTCCAATAAATGCAATTGCCAGTGATTTGGCTGCCAAAGGCAATAACGTCAGTGTAATATCTGCCGCTCAGACTAAAGATGAACTTTTATATGGTGGGCATTTGGAAAAGCTTGGTGTTAATGTGCACTACTGTACCGATGATGGAAGTTTCGGATTTGAAGGATTTGCAACAAATTGTCTTAGTGATTTGCTTGAAGATTCGACTTACGATTATGGATTTGTCTGCGGTCCTGAGATAATGATGAAAGGTATCTTTGATATTCTTGAAGCATCATCAATACCTGCCCAATATTCCCTTGAAAGATATATGAAATGCGCTCTTGGAGTGTGTGGTCAGTGCTGTGTTGACAGTGAGGGTTGGAGAATTTGTGTAGAAGGGCCTGTTTTTGAAAATGACAAAATAAAACAGATTACCGAGTTTGGAAAATATAGGCGTGACGCTTCTGGTGTGAAATACTAAACTAAGTGGGATTATTATGGGAGTAGACATTAAAAATTACTTGAATCCACCGGTACTGCTGGTAATATTCTTATTGGTAATCTCAGCAATGTTTGTATTCCCTGTTTTAAACATGATTCTTTTGGGAGCCATTCTTGCATATCTTGTCAGGCCGGTTGCCAATAGGATACAATCAAAACTGAAATTTTCATCAGTTTCCATCATATTGGCGATGATTGTCGTTCTGATACCTCTGATACTGCTTGTGGTGTATGTTTGCTATGAAACTTCTTCTGTGATAACTTCCCTGCTTGCAAGCAACTATTATTTTGATATAGATCAGGTCATTTCACAATTGCCGATAGAAACAGCTTCCATTAATGATTCAATTAACTCTTCCATTACAGAAATCGGAAGATACGTATTGCAGTATACAGTTAAATTTTTAAGCAAATTCGTGAATATCACTTTGGACCTGTTCATTCTGATTTGTTCAGTATTCTATTTTGTTCGTGATGGCGATAAGTGCTTGATGTTTGTTCGTGACTTTATTCCGGATGATTCCAAGCAATTCTTTGACAACACTGTCGAATCCGTTCAGGATGTGCTTAAAAGCATATTTTATGGACACTTTTTAACTTCAGTTATCATCGGCATTTTTGGAGCTATAGGATACTCCCTTTTAGGATTTCCATTCGGAATATTTTTAGGTGTGCTGACAGGTATTCTGCAGCTGATTCCGATATTCGGGCCTTGGCCGATATATTGGATATTGTTTTTCAGCGACCTGTATGCGGGCAACTATCCAAGAGCCGTTGTAGTGTTGCTTTTCGGATTTTTCCTGAGTACCGTGGACATGTACATAAGGCCTGCCCTGTCAAGCCATTATGCCGAAATACATCCGTTTATCCTGCTTATCGGATTTTTATCAGGGCCTCTGGTTTACGGGGTTGTAGGATTTATAATAGGGCCTCTGATTTTAGGAATAACCTACACTGTTTTGGATTGCTATAGAAAAGAATATCTTCTTGGAGATGAATGAATGCAGAGAAATGTTGTTATTTTGGACATTGATTACGTTACTTATGAGGAAAGGCCGGTCATCAGACTGTTTTCAAAGGATGGGGACCAGAACATAGTTCTGCTCGATGACACATTTGAGCCGTACCTCTACGTAATGTCTGATGATTTGGACGAATGCATGGATGAAATTAATGAAAACATTGATGTCGTCAATGTTGAGAAGGTAACAAAAAAGGATTTCCAGATAGAAACCGATTTCATCAAGGTCACATTCAAGCATCCTCAGGATTTGGCTAAAAACAGGGATGCCCTAAGGGATTTGGAAAGCGTGATTCAGATAAGGGAATTCGACATTCCATTCTACAGAAGGTATCTAATGGACCGTGATGTGATTCCGATGACCGAAGTGGTGGCCATCGGTGAAGAGGTCGACTCATTTTTAACCCTTGACAGCAAGAAGCAGGATCTCACAATCATCAAGTTGACTGAAGATTTAAAGAGGGTTGAAGAATACCCTCAAAAGTTCAGAATTTTAAGTTTCGATTTGGAAGTCAGAAACCCTCATGGAATGCCCAATTCCGAAGAGGATGAAATAATCATGATTGGGGTTGCCAGCAATTTCGGCGTCAATCAGGTCATTTCAACAAAAACCAATTCTGAAGATAAGGATGATTTTGTAAATCAGGTCTCATCGGAAAGAGAAATGATTCAGGAATTTGTGAAGATAATCAAGGACAACAATGTAGACATTATCGTCGGTTACAACTCAGACAATTTCGATTTCCCATATCTTAAGGATAGGGCCAAGCTTTTGGCTGTTGATTTGGACATTGGAATGGATGAATCTGAGGTCAAGTATATCAGAAGAGGCTATGCCAATGCCGCTTCTCTTAAAGGGCTGATCCATGTAGATTTGTATCTTGTGATGAGACGGTACATGTCTCTTGAGAGATATACATTGGAACGTGTATATTATGAACTGTTCGGCGAAGAGAAAATCGACGTTCCCGGAGAAAAGATTTGGGAGTACTGGGATAACGGCGGCGAAGAGCTGGACAACCTGTTTGATTACTCCCTTGACGATGTAATCTCCACATTAAAGATTGCCGAACAGACATTACCACTTAACTTAGAGCTTACACGTATCATAGGCCAGCCATTATTTGACGTTTCACGTATGGCAACAGGTCAGCAGGCAGAATGGTTTTTAGTAAAGCAGGCTTATTTTGACGGTGAAGTAGTTCCAAACAAACAGGGTTCAAACTTCGCAGACCGTGCAAACGCTGAAGACAATGAAGGCGGATACGTCAAGGAGCCTGAAACAGGCCTTCATGAAAATCTGGTCCAGTTCGACTTCAGAAGCCTGTATCCAAGTATCATTATTTCAAAAAACATATCTCCGGATGTCATGTATCTGGGCGATGTCGATAACGAGGAGGAGTATAACATTTCTCCTGAACATGGAATCAAATTTATGAAATCCCCTCAAGGATTTATCCCATCCGTTATTGATAAGATTCTGCAGGAACGTTTCAGAATCAAACGGGAAATGAAGGCATCAACCAATCCTCAGGAGAAAAAGGCACTGGACGTACAGCAGCAGGCAATTAAAAGACTTGCAAACACTATGTATGGTATCTATGGATTTCCACGCTTCAGATGGTATTCATTCGAATGCGCAAAGGCCATCACTTCCTGGGGAAGGCAGTATATTAAATCCTCTATAAAAAAAGCTGAAGAATTCGGATTTTACACAATATATGCTGATACTGATGGTTTTTATGCGAAATACAAAAAAGAAAAAGAATAAGAGAAAATTAATTCTCTTTAATTTTATTTAGTTATTTTTATACTTGATGTAGCAGATTTCGCTGTTACATATTTATTTCCTGATGTTACAACAACTTTGTGGGTTCCAACCTTTAAGGATTTCACATTAAGCTGCGCGATTCCTTTTGTACTGGTTTTTACAGTGTATATTTTGTAAGATTTGCCAGTATAAACTTTGATTTTCACTTTAACTCCTTGGACTGCAGTTTTGGTTTTTGTGTTTTTCACAGTAACTTTAAAGTATTTTTTTGCACCTTTTTTGGCTGTCACTTTAGTTGGAGTTAATTTAGCTGGAGTTTTCTTAACAATTATTTTTGTTGTAACTGAACTGGCAGTATAGTTTTTAGATTCGCCTTTTGAAACTACAACTTTGTATGTTCCTGGTGCGAAATCTACTTGAAGTCTTACTTTACCGTCAGCTCCGGTTGTACCAGTGTAACTGTAGTACTGGGTGCTTGAAACGTATACTTTGATGTTGAGCTTAGCACCATAGATTACTTTTTTGTTTTTGGTGTTTGTAAGCTTTGCAATGAAGTATTTGCCTGATTTGTAATATGCAGTAGTTTTTGAAGCACTGATCTTTCCACTAGCTTTTTTAACGGTAATCTTTTTGGTCACTGAATCTGCGTCGTATCTGTTGTCTGCTAAAGTTACAACCATTTTATGTGTGCCGACTGCAAGAGGTGCTGAAAATGAGATTTGACCGTTTTTATTTGTTAGGAAAAGATAATTTTCACTTTTTTTGCCAGTATACAATTGGACTAAAACATAGGCATCTGCAATAGCTTTACCGGTTTTTTTATCAGTAATTTTAATTGTTGCTGTAGTTCCACTGTTGTAGTAGATTGTGTAATCTTTAGTGGTAATCTTAGCAGGAAGCTTAAGGATGGTTATGCTTCCACTCGCATTTTCATAATTTATGTTGTCGGTATCATTGTTGCTTACGCTTAATTTGTAAGTTCCACCGATTAAACCTGAAACATTAATTTGACTGGTTCCGTTTTCATCAGTTTGGAAATAATAATCTTTTGCACTGGTATTCGGCATGTTCAAGTGGAGAATAATTCCTTTCATGCCTTCGCCGGTTTTAGCGTTGGTAACATTAATAACAACTTTTTTGTCGCTTCCATAATATTCCTTGTATGGATTGATGACAATTTTAATGTTGGCTTTATTAATGGTTATTGGAGCGCTTGCACTTCCTTTAACATTTCCTGAATCAGTAAATTTAAAGGTATAGTTGCCGACTGGGGCAAATACATATTCTGAAATTACAAAACTTGGATAGAAATGATCATGCAAAGTGAGAACTCCATTTTCATCACTGGTGAATGTGGTTGTAGAACCGATACTGTAACTTCCTCCATTCTTGATAATCCATTGCATTGAAGAACCGGTGCTGTTAGAAACTGCAGCGGTAATAGTTTTATTTGCAAGGGTTTTGTTTGTATCAACATCAATAAGTTGGAATGTAAAATTACCGGTTGAATATTCACTTACAGGATTCAATACTTTAATGTTTAAGTTGTAAATTCTGTTTAAAGTAGTATTTCCTATCACGGTTTTGTTTTCATTAGTGTACTTAATTATTAATGTGCATTTTTCAACACTTAAATCATAGTCAAAGTAAATTGTCCCGTTTTTAAATTCAAATTCACTTATGGTTTTGTTAATGGTGTCATTTCCTTGGGTATATGTTGCCATTAATGTCAAACCGTCTTTATTTATATCATAAACGTCCACGCTATCAGTAAGAGTAATAGGTACAATTGTTTTTTTAGTACTGTTAATGTTAACTGATGATGGAGTTTTTATTGTTAAGTTTCCAACAATGGACAATAGTACTTTTGTTGATGAATTAGTGTAGTTCGCATTACCTAAATAATTGATGATTAGGCTGTGGTTTCCAGCAGCTAACTTGTCAGTCAGGACAATGCTTGAATTAGTGTAATTGAAGTTAATTGTTTTATTTCCTTCATTTATTTTTATTTCATCTTTTGTGAATTCAACGTTATTTGATTCGTTGTCTTTGACATTCACATTTAACTTTGCGGTTTCCTGTTCATTGACTTTTACGTTTTCGGAAACTACTGTTGTATTAATTTTTTGTGCAGCATCTCCTGCTGCAGCGTCGTTCGCTAATACAACACTTGATCCGTCGTCTGCCAATTTTGCGTCTGCATCCATTGCAGCGTCACTTGCGCACACGGATCCAATACTTATCAATAGGAATATTGACATTACTATCAATAAGATATGAGAGTTTTTAAGTTTCATAACTTTAATCCTCCTAATTTAAAAAGAAAATTTTTTAAAAAAACAGTTAAATTTTCTAGTATTATAACTTTAAGTTATTTTTCGCATATATACTTTTGTTCATTTTTTATATATAATCATTATTGTTTTAGGTTTTCTAAATTCGAATTTAATTCAATTCAATATGAAATATTTTTATATTCGGGTGATAAAAAAAGAAATTTGAAGAATAATGGTTATTCTTCGATGTAGGAATCAATGTCGATATCCAAATCATCACAGATTCCTTTTAATTGTTCGTATAATTTTTCATCAATTGCAATTCCATTGGCTTCTGCTTCAGCAATTCTTTTAACTTCCAAATCGCCAGGTATTGCAACGTTTTCACCAGTTGCCCTAATTTGTGAGACAAAGTCTTCTGTATTTTTGACAAATTCATCAAAGTCTCCAAATTTGGACGGATCAATGACGACGTACAAGTCTCCTTTAGTACAGTCCTTGTCTGGTGAAGCGGTTCCGCTTACGCCATGACCATATCCTGCCTGTACAAGTGGGCCGGTTAAAATTTCAATTAATGCGGCAATTGCATATCCTTTAAATCCTCCGAATGGTAAAATGGAACCTTCAAGGGCAGCTTCAGGGTCATTAGTTGGGTTTCCGTCTTTGTCCAATGCCCAACCGTCAGGCAAATCCAATCCTTTCCTTTTGGATTCGATGATTTTTCCACGTGCAGTTACTGAAGTTGCCATGTCAACTGTGATATATGTTTCTGATGGAATTCCCAATGCAAGTGGGTTTGTTCCAATCAATGGGGTGCTTCCTCCAAGAGGTGCGATTGCAGGATCGGTATTTGCAAGGACTAATCCGATGCAGTTTTCTCTCAATGCCAAATCGGAATAGAATCCTGTAACTCCAAAGTGATTGGAATTGTGTACACCTACACATCCGATTCCTACTTCTTTAGCTTTTTTAATTGCTAATTGCATTGCTTTGTAGGATACTGCTTGCCCAAATCCGCTGTTACCATTGATTAAAGCAATTGCTGGAGTTTCTTTTTCGATTACAATGTCATCTTTCAAGTTAATTGTGCCTGCTTCGATACTAATTAAGTATTGTGGGAATCTTCCGAGCCCATGTGATGTAAATCCTTTTAAATCAGCATCTATTGTGGCTTCAGCAACGAATTCGCTGTCTTCTTCACTGGCCCCTAATCTCTTTAATATTTCTTTAACGAGAGCTATCTCCTTATCTTTCATTATCTTCATTCACTCACCTCTTAATCTTTATCAAATCAGTATTCAATTTCAGTTCCTTCAAAAGCTTTAACAGTGATCTTTTCATCATCTGTTACTTTACCGATAATTTGACAATTACAGTATTCTTTTAAAGTATTCATAATTTTTTCAGCTTCTCTTTCTTCGCAAATGACAACAAAACCGACACCCATATTGAAAACTCTGTACATTTCCTTGATGTCGACATTCTGTTCATATATCAATTTAAATATTTCTGGAACTTCCGGAAGGTCGTTGATGTCATATCCCACTCCTTTTTTCAAACGTCTAAGGTTTGTAAATCCTCCTCCGGTAATGTGTGCAAGTCCATTAATATCATATTCTTTTTCAAATAATGCTACAATAGGTTTAACGTAAAGTTCGGTTGGCCTTATCAACTCTTCCCCGATGGTGGTTTCACCATTAGGCATTTTGTCGCCTACGCTGAATCCGGCATCATCAAATAAAGCTTTTCTTGCTAAACTGTATCCGTTGGAGTGTATTCCATTACTTTCAATACCGATTAAGACGTTTCCAGGTTGGATATTTTCTCCAGTAATAATTTTATCAATGTCCACAAATCCGATACCTGTTCCTGCAAGGTCAAAATCTTTAATAATTCCTGGAAGTGATGCTGTTTCTCCTCCGATTATTGCAATTCTTGATTCTTCAGCGCCTTTAACGAGTCCATCTGCAATTTCTGCAGCCCTTTCAGGGTCAGGTTTTTCAACAGCAAGATAATCGACCAATGCAATAGGTTCGGCTCCGACACATAATATGTCGTTTACAACCATTGCAATACAATCGATACCGACTGTATCGTATTTGTTCATCATTTCAGCAATTAAAATTTTACTTCCAACACCGTCAGTACTCATTGCTATGGCTTTGTCTCCTAATTTTACTAAAGCAGCATAATGACCACTGTCTGTAATAATATCTCTGCATGATAATGTTGATTTGAGTTTATCGGCCAATTTTGAAACAGTGACTGCTTCAAGGTCAATATCAACACCAGATTCTGAATAAGTAACCATTTTTACACCTAATTGTTTCATTAAACTAAAAATAAAATAAATGTTGTAAAAAATACAACATTTCACATTATAGTATTAATTATGTTTTAATAACTATATAATTATTAATGTATTCTAACACAATCCAGATTGATTGGAGTTTTAGTTTCGATTTTGTAACTTCTGTGAATTGATGAAGCCAAGTCCACTGTCTTGTATGGGTCTCCGTGACAGGTAATGACCTTTTCAGGTCTTGGGTTGAGTCTTTTGACATATTCCATTAATTGTCTTCTATTGGAGTGTCCACTAAATCCGTTGATTGTTTTCACTTCCATTTTCACACAGAATTGTCTGATTCTGCCGTCATCGTCTTCAAGTGGGATTTCCTTCCATCCTTTTTGGACTCTTCTTCCCATTGAACCTTCGGATTGGTATCCTACAAAGATTAATGTGTTTCTTTCATCTTCACATAACCATTTGAAGTATTCTACGGAGTTTCCTCCAGTCAGCATACCTGAAGTTGATAATATGATTGCAGGGTCTTTGCTTTCAACAATTTCTTTTCTTTGTTCGTAATTCTGAACCTTTTCAAACATTTCTGAAACGAATGGGTTTCTTCCCATATGGAAAATTTGATCCCTTAAGTCTTTGCTTAGGTATTCAGGCCTTGCTGTGTGGATTGCAGTTGCTTCCCAAATCATTCCGTCAATGTAGATAGGCACTTCTTCAATCATTCCGTGTCTCATGTACTCTTCAAGCACGACCATGAGTTCCTGTGCCCTTCCTACTGCAAATACTGGAACCAATACTTTTCCGCCACGTTTAAGTGTTCTGTAAATGGTTTTCATCATTTCCTTTTCAGCATTGTTCCTGGAAGGCTGCACATCTTCCCTTCCACCGTAGGTACTTTCCATGATTACGGTTTCTGCACGAGGGAATCTGATTGTTGCAGGTTCCAATAATCTTGATGGCTCGTATTTGAAGTCCCCGGTATACACGAGGTTATGGGCTCCGTCTCCAATGTGCATGTGGGATATTGCGGAACCTAAGATGTGTCCTGCATTGTGCAATGTTAATCTGATGTCTGGAGAAATGTCTGTTACTTCCCCATAGTCAAGAGTAATGGTATTTTTAATTTGATGTTTTACATTCTTTGATGTAAATGGTAAAGGATTACCTTCCCTGTGAGCGATATCCAAATGATCGAATTGTAAAAGGGTAGTCAAGTCTCTGGTCGGAGTTGTACAATAAACAGGTCCGTCATATCCGTAATGGAAAAGGTAAGGCACAAATCCGCAATGGTCCAGGTGTGCGTGAGAAATAATCACTGCATCCAATTCTTCAATTGAAAATTCTGGAGCATTTAACATTGGAAATGCTGTCTTGTTATCTGATGCGGCGACATTAACACCACAGTCCAGTAAAACACGACTGTTTGGTGTTTGCAAAAGCATTGATGAACGTCCGACTTCCTTGAATCCTCCCATGGAAGTGACTCTTGCCCAGTCATTAGGGTATTTGCTTCCTTGGTGAATTTGACGTCCGAGACGTTGCAGCAATTTTTTCCTGTCTTTGCTGCTGTTCTTTTGAATGGTCCTTATTTTTCCAATAATGTCTGAACTGATTGGTGGGGTTCTTAATATTTTAGGTGCCCAACCGGTATTCTTTACGATGTTTCTTGATGTCACACCGTATTTTCCAATAACAAGTCCTGGCTTTTTGGCTGTAATTACCACTTCGCCGGTAACTGTATCAAAGTAAATGTCTGTAATTTCCGCACCGTCAGGAACTATTTCATGAATTTTATTGATAGTTGCTTCAGGTTCAAGCAATGCACTTTTGTCAGACCTAATTATGATCCTTTTTCTTAGATCTTTTGCAAGTGACCTTATCAGGTCGCCGTTTTCTGTAATAATTTCTGGATTTTTGGTATAAACTACTACTTCAGGGCCTTCAAATTCCACTTTTGAAACTTGAATTTCATCTGGTAGTTTTTGCAAAATCTCTTTTTTAATCTCATCTAAAATATCTGAAGTCATATAATCCCTTCAAAAAAAGTTATGTGTATTATTATAGTTTATGAAAAGCATTTAGCTATAATTAGTTGAATTTCATAAACTATCCACACATTTTTTATATAAAAAAATAGTTAGTTATGAAAAATTAGTCTTTTGCTTTTTTATATCTTATCCAAAATCTTGTTAATTTTTTCATTATCTAACATTTCAAAGCCGTCTTTGTCCACTTTAGCGACTAAATATCCGTTACCGGAATAGGTGTCACGTTCAGCGGCAGCTCTGATAGCTCTTATGGCTATTTCAATTCCTTCGTCAGTTGTCAAGTCATCTCTAAATCTGTCTTCAAGAACTCCGTAAGCAACGATGGAGCCTGAACCTGTGGAAATGTATGTGTCTTCAATCATACCTCCTGCAGGGTCTAAGGAGTAAAGAGATGGTTTGTCTCCATCCATTCCGCCAAGTAATGTTTGAACATACATTGGTCCGGAACGTAATATGTTTGCTGTTAGGGATGCAGCCGCTTTAACGCTGATGCTGTCATTGTTTCTCATTTGGTATAATGATACTTCTGCTTCAATGACTTTCATTAAACTTTGTGCATCTCCAACAGAACCAGCTATGGTTGTTACAATATGATCGTCAATTTTAAATATTTTTTCTGCGACTTTGTGAGCTACTAAGTTTCCCATACTAGCTCTCCTTTCGCTTGCAAATACAACTCCATCTTTACAG